>CALXRH010000060.1 GCA_944390625.1 uncultured Clostridia bacterium | reverse complement strand
ATACGGTAGTAATTGCAGGTGAAAATGGTTCTGGTAACAGTACAATTTTAAAAGGATTGTTTAATAGTACTACACATAAGGTGGAAGGCCCTTCTATTGTTGCATTTGAAAAGAATGGTGATTTTTTCTCTTTATAGTACGATTGGAAAAAAATAGATCTAAATACGACTGTTATGACAGCCACAGTTAACACTGGCCGTACATTTTATGTGATTAATCGAGATTTTCAACATCAGTATTCTTTTTTTGGAATATATTCAGATGTTGATATAAATTTTGATTCTGGACCTATTAATAACGTAACAAGTCTTGAGTTAGATTCATCAAATAATAGTCAAAAATCAACATCTAATTTACCTACTCAAATTAAGCAATTATTAATTGATGTTCAAGCTCTTGATGACGCTGATATTGCTCATGCAGTTAAAACTAACCCAACAAAACCATTAAAAAAATTGGAAATAAATGAAAGAATGGCTAGATTCACTTCGGCATTTAATAATATGTTTAAACAGTTACAATATGATAGAATAATTAACCAGAATGGTCATAAGGACATACTTTTTAAAAAAAATGATAAAATTTTTACTATTGATGATTTAAGCTCTGGCGAAAAACAAATTGTATATAGAGGAAGCTTTTTGTTAAAAGATGTTAATTCATTGAATGGAGCTTTTGTATTTATAGATGAACCTGAAATAAGTCTTCATCCAAATTGGCAAAAGAAAATTCTTGATTTTTATAAAAACATTTTTACTGGATCTGATGGTATTCAGACATCTCAGCTCTTTGTTGTTACTCATTCTCCATTTATCATCCATAATGAATATCGAAAAAACGATAAAGTAATTGTTTTATCAAATAATCAAAGTGGAGGTATAGTAGTACTAGCTAAACAGGAATATTATAAATGTAATTCGATAGAAGCTATTCAAGATGCCTTTTCTGTTTATGATTTTACTCAAAGTGTACCAACTGTATATGTAGAAGGAAGAACTGATGAAAAATATTTTAATAAGGCTTTAGAAGTGTTTGGATATACAGTTTCTTTTAAGTTTAAATGGATTGGGCATATAGGTAAAAATGGACAAGAGGAAAATACAGGTAAAGATGCTTTAGATAGAGCTGCACAATTTCTAAAAAGCAGTAATTTTTCTATAAAAATTGTTTTACTATATGATTGTGATGTTAATAAGAAAGATGAGTCGGATAATAATGTTTATATTAAAACAATGCCTATGTATGACAATATAAAAAAAATGAAAAAAGGAATAGAAAATGCTTTGGTATTGGATAATGTAGATCTTTCTTCATATTATCATATTAAGATTAAAGAAGGAGATTATGGAAATGATACTCAAGTATCAGAATTTGATAAAATGAAATTGTGCACCGATATATGTGAAAGGAGTAATGAGGAATTAAAAATTATTTTTCAAAATCTTCAAAGGACAATCGATGAATTAATTGATATTTTTGATGATTAATAGTAAAGATTATTTTTTTGAAAGGTAGTGATTTGTATGAATGATAAAAAAGAACAAGAAAGAGACGAGTTACATAAAACAATATGGAAAATAGCAAATGAATTAAGAGGATCTGTAGATGGATGGGATTTCAAACAATATGTATTAGGATTATTATTTTATAGGTTTATTTCTGAAAATATAGAACATTACGTTAATGAAAACCAAAGAAAAGCTGGTATTAAGAATTTCGAATATAAAAATATGAATGATGCAGATGCTTTAATGGGAAAACAACAAATATTAGAAGAAAAGGGTTTTTTTATTTTACCTAGTGAATTATTTTGTAATGTTAGAAAAGGTGCACAGTATAACGATAATTTAAATGTAACTATTTCAAATGTTTTTAATAACATTGAAGCATCTGCTAGAGGAACAGCATCAGAGAATGACGTAAAAGGTTTATTTGACGACTTTACAATAGATAATAAATTGGGAAATACAGTAGATGAAAGAAATCAAAAACTAGTTAAGATGCTTAATGCTATTGGTGATTTAAAATTAGGCGATTATCAAGATAATAACATAGACTTGTTCGGAGATGCTTATGAATTCTTGATGACAATGTATGCATCTTCAGCAGGTAAATCAGGAGGAGAGTTCTTTACTCCACAAGAAGTAGGAGAATTACTTGCTAGAATTGTTATAATGGATAAAACATCTGTTAATAAAGTATATGATCCAGCATGTGGATCAGGAGGCTTATTGTTAAAGTTTGCTAAAATATTGGGAAAAGAAAATGTTAAACAAGGATTCTTTGGACAAGAAATAAATTTAACAACATATAATTTAGCTAGGATAAATATGTTTTTACACAATATAAATTATAATAATTTTAATATAGCAAGGGGAGATACATTAATTCATCCACAACACTGGGATGATGAACCTTTTGATGCAATAGTATCTAATCCTCCATATTCAATTCATTGGGCTGGAAAAGAAAATCCATTATTAATAAATGATGAAAGATTCTCACCGGCTGGAGTATTAGCACCCTCCTCTAAAGCAGATTTAGCATTTACCATGCACATGTTATCATGGCTTTCTCCAAAAGGAACAGCTGCAATAGTAGAATTCCCTGGAGTACTATATAGAGGTGGAGCAGAACAAAAAATAAGAAAGTATATGATTGATAATAACTTTATAGACACAGTTATTCAATTACCACCAGATTTATTCTTTGGAACCTCTATTGCTACTTGTATTTTAGTTTTAAAGAACAATAAAACAGATAATAATCTTTTATTTGTAGATGCTTCAGCTGAATTTGTTAGAAATACAAATAAAAACAAACTGTCAGATGAAAATATTAATAATATTATTAACTTATTAAAAGAAAGAAAAGAAGCAGAAAACAAATCTTATCTAGCAACCTATGAAGAAGTAAAAGAAAATGATTATAACATTTCTGTAAACTCT
>CALXRH010000059.1 GCA_944390625.1 uncultured Clostridia bacterium | reverse complement strand
GTAAATAGACTTGTCAATTGTAAAACGGCAAACTTAAATAAAGTTTTAAATGCCTCAGTAGAACAAGTAGAAGCAATCCGAAAATTAAAACAAAGTGGAGAATTCGAAAAATTAGAAGATACTTTAAAAGAAATCGCAGAACTAAGACTCGCTAATCCAGATATGTCATTTGTAGAATTAGGACAAAAACTTTCGAATCCGATTGGAAAATCAGGTGTGAATTATCGATTAAAAAAGATTATGAAAATAGCAGAAGAGGGAAAGAAATCATGAAAAAAATAGGAATCTATATTCATATACCATTTTGCAAACAAAAATGTTATTATTGTGATTTTATTTCTTTTGCCCAAAAGGAAGAATTACAAGAAAAATATGTAAAAGCTATTATCCAAGAAATAGAATATTTCTTAAAGGAAAATCAAAATTTGAAAATAGCAACCATTTACATAGGAGGAGGAACTCCATCATCTATTAATAGCAGGCATATCGAAAAAATTTTACAACTTTTTGCTCCCTATCAGCCAGAAGAAGTTACAATCGAAGTAAATCCAGGAACAGTAAATAGAGAAAAACTAGAAACCTATAAAAAAGTAGGAGTAAATCGATTAAGTATCGGACTTCAAAGTAGTGAGAATCGATTATTAAAAAACATAGGAAGAATCCATAATTTTGAGGATTTTTTAACAACCTATCATTTAGCAAAAGAAATCGGTTTTTCGAATATCAATGTAGATTTCATGATAGGCCTTCCAGAACAAAGTATAGCAGATGTCAAAAACACATTAGAAAAAGTTGTAAAATTAGAGCCAAAGCATATTTCGGTTTATTCACTCATTGTAGAAGAAAATACAAAGATAGCACAAATGTTAGAAAAAGGAGAAATAAAATTACCAGAGGAAGAAGAAGAGAGAAATATGTACGGGTATGCTAAAAACTTTTTAGAATTACAAGGATACCATCATTATGAAATATCCAATTTTGCGAAAAAAGATTATGAATCTAGGCATAATTTAGATTGCTGGGAACAAAAAGAATATGTAGGTTTTGGACTTGCTGCCCATTCCTATATAGAGAAAATTAGGTATTCCAATACAGAAGATTTAGAAAACTACATTCAAAATTGTGAAGAAGGAAATTTTCAGAAAAATAAAATCATACAAGAAAAACAAAATGAATTTATGCAAGAACAAGAATATATGATGCTTGGATTAAGAAAAATAGATGGCATCTCCATCCAAAGTTTTAAAAATAAATTTGGAGAAAATCCTATTTTTATTTTTCGAAAGGAACTCAATCAATTAGTAGAAGAAGGGTTGGTAGTAGTTACAGAAAATCACATCAAGTTGACTCGTAAAGGATTAGATTTCGCTAATTTGGTTTGGGAGGAGTTTGTTTAGATAGATTTTTTTCATTGGGGACAGTCCCTTGTGCACAAGGGTCTGAACAAAAAGAAAAAAATTACTCAAATCTATCTGCCTCCATCATCATAAGGTTCTACTAAATCACGATGGTTTTTAGCTTTAAATTCTTTTGCTATCTTTAGAGCATCTTCAGTGCTTAAAAGTTCATATTGTTGTGTATCCTCAGAATACAAATAATAAAGAGGTTCTGGCTTTAAATTAAACCTTAATATACTTAAAACTTTAACTTGCTTTCCATCTTCTTTTATCATATCAAAACAATCATATTTCCTCTGTTCCGATTTATTTAAAATACCATCTTTTAATAATTGGATCGAATATTTTTTATTTTCAATAGGACCTGCTGTTTTATCTTTATGAGGAACCATGTTAGCTAGCTTCATTTTTAATGGAATAATAGCATCTGCGTCCAAGGATTGAATTATTTGCTTTAGTTCTTCATCAGAAAGGGTTTCACTATCGGTTCTTCCTTGGTCTTTTAAATAATCTCTCATAATATGAAGTCCTGATTTAGAAAGAAATTTTTTTAGTTCATTATTTTGTTTTACGTCTTTTGCGATTAAATCAAAAATCATATCAGAATAAAGCCCTTTTTTAGTAAGATAGCCTGTTTTTAAATCAATGGCTTCTAATTCATCTGATTTTATAATACATACCTTTTCTCTTTTTCCTTCTTCATAATTTTCATCACAGCCACCAAAAAATTGTGTTTTCATACCATATTTACATCTTTGAATATCTGCTGCAATTTCCGTAAAATAAGGATTTCCTTTTTCATCATAAAAAAGAAGGGCAATATCTTCTGCATGAATAGATTGATTAACAAAAGATGGCTTTTTTATAATTTTATTTCGAATATCTAATCGATTTAATAATTCAGAATAAATCGCATTTAATGTTTTACAAATTAATTTAGGACTCGTATATTCATCAACATTTACTTTTCGATAATAAATACTTTCTAGAAGCTCAGGATTTTGACTGTAAATAAATCTTTCATCATAAGAACTTTTTTTACAAATTTCATGATAGAGGTATTTTGCTTTTTCCTTTATGCTCCATGAATTGTTAATACCTTTTAATAGATCGGCATATCTTATATTTTCCATATTTCATTAGAATTCCTTTCTTGAAAGATAAAAATAATTTTTACCAATTATCATTATACTACAAATTTACAAAAAGATAGTCCATTTTAGGAAAGTTTTATTTTTTATAAGTAAAAAATACAGTTTACGTAAATTAAATTGACAAAATAGCAAAAAAATAGTAAAATATGGATATTGTAAGAATTATAACGAGATAGCAAAATAAGAGAAAGGGGCATATAAAAATGGCAAATGTAAAGGAATTAATGCAAGTAAGAAATGAAAAGTTACAAAAAATAAAAGAATATGGAATCAATCCACATCCTCAAAAGTATGAGACGACTCATGAAATCGGAAGTAGCAGACTTTTGGAAGATGGAACCCAAAATGTTTCCATTGCAGGAAGAATTATGTCAAAAAGAAAAATGGGAAAAATTTCATTTTTAGATTTAAGTGATATCACAGGACATATCCAACTTGTTATCAAAAGAGATGATTTGGGAGAAGAGGAGTATAAAAAATTCCATGAAATAACAGATATTGGAGATTTTATTGGTGTAAAGGGATATATCTTTACCACACAAGCTGGAGAAAAATCAGTTCAAGTATTAAGCTATCAATTTTTAGGAAAATCTTTAAGACCACTTCCTGAAAAATATCATGGATTAGTGAACCAAGAAGCCATCTATCGAGAAAGACATTTGGATTTAATCATGAATGATGATGCCAAAAAGAAATTTTTACTAAGATCCAAATTTGTAAAATTACTTCGCGAATTTTTAGACAATCATGGTTTTATTGAAGTAGAAACACCAGCTCTTCAAAATACAGCATCAGGAGCTACTGCCAAACCATTTGTAGCACATCATAATGCCCATGATATGGATGTATTTTTAAGAATATCTCCTGAATTAACCTTAAAGAAACTAATTATAGGTGGATTTAATAATATCTATGAAGTAGCAAGAGATTTTAGAAACGAAGGAATAGATAGTAACCACTTACAAGACTTCACCATGGTAGAAGGATATAGTGCTTATTGGAACTATGAAGATAATATGAAATTCATGAAAGAAATGATCACTTATATTTTAGGAAAACTATATGATGGTAACTTAAATATCCAAATTGGAGATAAAATGATCGATTTTGGCGGAGAATGGAAAGTTGTTTCTTTTCGAGATTTAATTTTAAAAGATTGTGGAATTGATATTGACCAATTTGAAACAGCAGAAAGTTTACTTGCTGAAATTAGAAATAGAAAAATAGAATTAGAAGCGGAAAACATTGAAGAACTAGGTCGCGGAAACTTAATTGACCAACTTTACAAAAAAGTAAGTAGACCAAGTATTATTGAGCCAACTTTCTTAATCAAACATCCAATCGATTTATCACCACTTGCTAGAAGTAATGATGAAAATCCAGCACTTACCGACAGATTCCAATTAATTGTAAATGGACAAGAAATTATCAATGGTTATTCAGAGCTTGTAGATAGCCAAGAACAAGAAAGAAGATTAATGGAACAAAGTAAATTAAAAGCTCAAGGTGATGAAGAAGCTATGAGTATTGACCATGAATATATTAGAGCAATGGAATATGGAATGCCACCAATTTCTGGTTGGGGATTAGGTATTGATAGATTTTTACAATTTTTGACCAATAGCCAAAATATTCGTGATGTGGTTTTATATCCACTTATGAAGCCTAGAGATTTGAGTGTTGATGAGGAAGAAGAGGAATAGGAGGATAAATGAAAAATAGTCTAGTCAATTTTGCGGCAAATGAAAATAATTCCAAATGGAAAAACATCATCCAAAGAAAAGAACCAATCTACACCAGAAACAACGACATCCGTTCTGAATTCGAAAGAGATTACACAAGAATCATTCACAGCACAGCCTACAGAAGAATGAAACACAAAACCCAAGTATTCTATTCACCACGAAATGACCATATCTGTACCAGAATTGAGCATGTCATGTATGTAGAATCCATTAGCTACACCATTGCAAAATACTTAGGACTTAATACCGAATTAACCAAAGCAATTGCAACAGCCCATGATATAGGGCATAGCCCCTTTGGACATCAAGGAGAAAAGATTTTATCTGAAATTTCCAAAAGAGATATAGGTGAAAATTTCTGGCATGAAAAAAATGGACTAGATATGGTAGAAAAAATAGAATTACTGGAAGACCCAAATGGAAACAAACAAAACCTAAATTTAACCTATGGTGTACGAGATGGCATCATTTCCCATTGTGGTGAAATCGACGAAAATTGTTTAAAACCAAGAGAAGAATTTATCGACTTAGCTAAATACCAAAATCCAAACCAATTTGCACCTTATACCTGGGAGGGGTGTGTTGTCAAAATAGCAGATAAAATATCTTATTTAGGTAGAGATATAGCAGATGCTATCACACTTGGTATTTTAGATAAAGATCTAACGGAATTATACCAAGTATTAAATTGCAATTCAGATGAAGTCATTAATAATACAAATATTATTAATGATTTAATCTATGATTTGTGTATGAATTCGAATTGCGAAGACGGTTTATGTTTTTCGAATAAAATGTTTGAAATGATTCATCAGCTCAAAAAATTCAATTATCAAAAAATCTATTTATCGGGTAAAGTGATGAAGTCTGTTGCGTATTTTGAACTTATTATAAATGCTATTTATGATTTACTAAAAGAGAGTTTTCATAATCTAGAAAAGGCAAAAAAAGTTTGCCCGGATTTGGTAAATGATTTTCAAGATTGGATGACTAATTATGTGAATTTAGAAAGAAATGAAGTAAATAAAAATGATGTAATATTTGATGTTAAATGCGAAAAAGATTATTACAAAGCAATTATTTATTATATATCAGGAATGACAGATAATTATGCGATTCAAATGTATCAAAAAATGATTCGATTTTAGTAAGGAGCAGTAAATGCGTGCTAATTAATGTTTGCAAAAGCAAAAAATTAGGCATATCGCAAGTATGCCTAATTTTTTTGCCTATTGATGAAAAACTAAAATTCACAATTTTTAGGAGTTCTTGGAAAAGGAATCACATCACGAATATTTTGCATACCAGTCAAATACATCATAGCCCTTTCAAAACCTAAGCCAAAACCGGAATGTTCTACACTACCATATTTCCTCAAATCCAAATACCATAAATATTCTTTTAAATCCATATTCAATTCTTTCATTCGATTCAACAATTTATCATAATCTTCTTCTCTTTGACTACCACCAATAATTTCTCCAATACCAGGAGCTAATAAGTCAGCTGCTGCAACAGTTTTACCATCTGGATTTTGTTTCATATAAAAAGCTTTAATATCTTTTGGATAATCTGTTACAAATACAGGTTTGTGGAAAATATTTTCACATAAATATCTTTCATGTTCTGTTTGCAAATCAATTCCCCAAGATACTTTAAATTCAAACTTATCATTATGTTTTTCTAGTTCTGCTACAGCATCTGTATAAGAAATTCGAGCAAAATCAGAAGAGATTACATGATGTAATCGTTCTAGTAAACCGGTATCGATAAATTGATTGAAAAATTCCATTTCTTCTGGGCAATGTTCTAGGACATAAGAAAAAATATATTTTATCATTTCTTCTGCTAAATCCATATCATCATTCAAATCGGCAAAAGAGATTTCTGGTTCAATCATCCAAAATTCAGCAGCGTGTTTTACGGTATTTGAGTTTTCTGCTCGAAAAGTTGGACCAAAGGTATACACATTTCGAAAAGCAGCGCTATATGTCTCTACATCCAATTGACCACTAACAGTAAGATGAGCAGGTTTGCCAAAGAAATCTTTTGAAAAATCAACTTGGTTCTGTGGGGTTTTTGGGACATTTTCTAAATCAAAAGTATTTACATTAAACATTTCGCCAGCTCCTTCTGCATCACTAGAAGTAATAATCGGAGTATGAACATAAACAAATCCTTTTTTTTGGAAGAATTTGTGAATCGCATAGGATAAAACACTTCTTACACGAAATACAGCATAAAAGGTATTAGAACGAGGGCGTAGATGTGAAATGGTTCTTAAATATTCAAAAGTATGTCTCTTTTTTTGTAAAGGATAATCATTATCACAAACATTATAAACTTTAACATTAGTTGCTTGTATTTCAAAAGGTTGTTTAGAATTTTCGGTAAGTACAAAAGTTCCTGTAACTTGAATAGAAGAGCTGATGGTAAGTTTGGAAAGTTCTTTAAAATTTGGTAATTGATCAGAAATTACAATTTGAACATTTTTAAAAAAAGAACCATCATTTAATTCGATAAATCCAAATGTTTTTGAGTCTCTAACAGTTCTAACCCAACCTTCAATTTCAATTTTTTTATTAACATATTTAGAAGTATTTCTAAATAATTCTT
>CALXRH010000058.1 GCA_944390625.1 uncultured Clostridia bacterium | reverse complement strand
ATATATGATTTCTATTATCTTATAACTGAAGGAAATATGGACAAGTCATTATTGATAAAACTAATAAATATATATTGTATAAATAACATTTCAAGGATAAATACTACATCTGATATTGTAAATGAATTGAATAGAATATTTAATAATCCTAACTTTTTAGAGAATGTTCAGAACAGTAGATATAATTGGATAGGAGAGAATACAAATATTGTTTTAAATACAATATTGGATTTTATAAAGCAATTAGAGCCTTTAGTAGTATAATATAAAATAAAAAAAGAAGTTGATTATGGAAAATTTTCTGAAAATCATATACAATGTCAATAAAGGGCGTGAAAATATAAAAGTGAAAGAAATAGAATTAATAAAAAAAGCAAGAGAACCGATTATAAAATGGTATCAAGAAAACAAAAGAGAACTACCTTGGCGAAAAGAAAAAAACCCATATCATATTTGGCTTTCTGAAATCATGTTACAACAAACCAGAATAGAAGCTGTAAAACAATATTATAAAAGATTTTTGGAAGAATTACCAAACATACAAGACCTAGCAGAAGTAGAAGAGGAAAAACTATTAAAATTATGGGAAGGTTTAGGGTATTATAACCGTGCCAGAAATTTAAAAAAGGCAGCACAAATCATACAAGAAAAATATCAAGGGCAAATGCCAAAAAACTATAGCCAATTAATTGAACTACCTGGAATTGGTGAATATACAGCAGGAGCAATTAGCTCCATTGCCTATGATGAGCCACAACCAGCAGTAGATGGAAATGTACTTCGTGTAATTAGTAGGCTAATCGGAAGTAAAAAAGATGTTCTAGATTCAAAAACCAAAAAAGAAATGACACAAAATTTAAAAGAAATTATGCCAAAACAAGCAGGAGATTTTAATCAAGGATTAATGGAGTTAGGAGAATGCATCTGTATGCCGAATGGAGAACCATTATGTGAACAATGTCCTTTACAAGAAATGTGTGTAGCCAAAAATAAAAATTTAACAGCCGAAATTCCGGTACGTAATGCAAAAATCAAAAGAAAAAAAGAAGAAAAAACAGTATTCTTATTAGAATTTGAAAATAAAATAGCGATTCGAAAAAGAGAACAAACCGGGTTATTAGCCAATATGTATGAATTTCCCAATATCGATAAAAAAGTCGAAACAAAAGAAATAGATACAGTTTTAAAAAGTTGGGGGTTAGTAGGCAAGGATATAAAAAAATAGGAACCCATCATCATATATTTTCTCATATAGAATGGGAAATGATAGGTTATAAAGTGCAAGTAAATGCTAAAAACCAAGAATTTATTTGGGCAGAAAAAGAAACCATTTTAGAAAAATATCCAATACCAGGTGCTTTTATACCATTTCGTAAAAAAATATAGAAAAATAAAAGAGAGAGGCACTTGGCTCTCAAATATAGTAACCAAATATAAAGTACTTTTTTAAATATTTCATAAAAAAACTTGACATAATCTGAAAAATATTATAATATATACCTGTTAAATCATATTTATTTTGGAAAAATTTTATCAAAAAGAATTAAAAATTATCATTATATCTCAAAAAATTAAATCAAAAATAGGAGGAATCAAATGTCAAAAATTTCACAAAAAATACTAGTAATATTATGGCTAGCCATTATATTTATTTCTTATGCTTCCAATATTATACAAGCAGCTTATGAAATAACCGAAGCTTATATTGTCCAAATAGGAGAAGCACCCTACCATTTAAAATACTATAATGAACAAAAAGGAATGTACACCTATTCTACATGTAGCATTGTAGGTCATTATGAAAATGGAACATTCTACCCAGCCTATTGTTTAAATAGAGACTTACATGGAGTAGGAGCCGTAGAAAGCTACACAGTAGATGTAGATTCTCTAATCGACAACAGCCAAGTATGGCGAGCAGTAAAAAATGGATATCCCTATAAGTCCGCACAAGAAATGGGATTATCATCAGACTTTAATGCTTTTGCTGTCACTAAATTTGCGATTTACTGTTTAACAGGCCAAGCAGATATCAATTTATATATAGCAGATGAAAATGACCAAGAAGGGCAAGCAATGCTTAGAGCATTGCATAATTTAGTAGATATTGGAAAAAATGGGACAGATACTTTTTCAAATGAATTAGAAATCGTGCAAGTAGGAGATTTGGTAGAAGATGGAGATTATTATTCCATCACATACCAAGTAAAAGCAGGTAAAACCATATCTAACTATTATATAAAATCAATAACTGGATTAACAGAAGGAGACTGTATCACAGATAGTGCAGGAGACCAAAAAACAATATTTAACGCAGGAGAAGATTTTAAAATCAAAATTTCAAAAAATAATTTAAATTCAGATAAAAATATCAATATTGAAATCGAAGCAGAATTAAAAAATTACCCCATGTTTTATGGAAAAACTAGAATAGCAGGGACACAAGATTACTTACTAACAGCCAATTCTTATCAAAAAATATTAACAAACCAAAATACCAAATTAAAACTAAATACTGGAAAAATAATGGTAAACAAAATAGATGATGAAACCAAAGAACCAATTGAAGGAGCAACCTTTGAACTATACAATACTAACCAAGAACTGGTAGAAACTGCTACGACAGATCAAGAAGGAAAAATAGAATTTGCCAACTTATACCAAGGAAAGTACATTTTAAAAGAAACCAAAACAAATGAAAATTATGTGCTAGACGAAAATTCAGAATTTAACATCGAAGTAATTTACAACAATACGACCAAAATCGGAATTGAAAACAAGCATAAAAAAGGAGATTTAACCATCTATAAAATAGACAAAGAAAATCACAACATAGCACTAGGAAATGTAGGATTTGAACTTTATAGTAAAGAAACAGGAAAATTACTAGGTACCTATTACACAGATGCAAATGGAAAAATAGAAATAAAAGACTTAAGAACCGGAAACTATCGATTAAAAGAAATTAGCACAAACCAATGGTACAATTTAGCAGAAGACATGGAAGTACAAATAAAATGGAATGAAACCACGCAAACCCAAGTGGAAAATGAACTAAAAAAATCAAAAATAAAAATAATCAAAGTAGATAAAGACAACAACGAAATCAAAATACCAAATGTTGTATTTGAAGTACTAGACATAAATAACAATTTATTGGAAACGATAAAAACAAACGAACAAGGGGAAGCATACACAAAAGAATATCCATTAAGAGATTTTAAAAAATTAAGAATACGAGAAATTAAAACTGATGAAATGTATCAATTAAATCACGAAACAATAGAAGTAACCTTAGAAGAAAATCAAACGAAAACAGTTGTATTAGAAAACGAAAAAAAGAAAGGACAAATTAAGGTAATCAAAGTAGATAAAGATAACCAGGAAATAACACTAGAAGGAGTTAAATTCCATGTTTTAGATGAAAATCAAACAATAGTAGACACATTAATAACAGATCAAAAAGGGGAAGCGATTAGTAAAAAACTACCAATTGACCAAGAATACACATTGCAAGAAATATCTACAAGAGAAAACTATGTATTGTCAAGTGAGACGAAAATGATAACCTTATCAGAAAACCAAATAATGGAAATAGTCTTTGAAAATGAAAAGAAAAAAGGACAAGTTAAAGTTATCAAGGTAGATCGTGAAAACAACGAAATCAAAATACCCAATGTAGAATTCCAAATACGAAATGAACAGGGAGAAATCGTAGATACCCTAATAACCGACGAAAAAGGCGAAGCAACCAGCCAAAAATTACCAATCGATGAAACCTATTTCTTACAAGAAACCAAAACAAACGAAAAATACATCTTATCTGAAGAAATCAAAACCATAACATTAACCGAAAATCAAATAACAGATGTTATTATCGAAAACGAAAAAATAAAAGGAACCATCCAAATTATAAAAACAGCGAAAGAAGCAAGTGCGATTTCCGGAATACAAAAAGGAGAACCATTAGAAGGTGTAAAATTCGAAATTTATGACGAAAAAGGAACCTTAGTAGATACCATAACAACCAATGCTCAAGGAATTGCAAAATCAAAAGACCTAGAAAAAGGAATATACAGAATCAAGGAAATAGAAACCAATGAGTGGTATTTATTAGATGAAAAATACTACACAGCAGAAATTACAGAGAACAAACAAATCGTAAATGTAACTTTAGAAAATGAGCCAGCAAAGCCAGACGAGAAAATAGAAAAAACAGGTCCAGATATGGCACAAGCAGAAGAAGAAATCGAATATAAAATAAAGGTCCAAAATACGGGAAATGTAGCTTTAGATGGATTTACCTGGGAAGATGAGATACCGACAGACCATATAAAAGTTACCAAAATAAATTTGGGAACCTATAACCAAGAAAATACGTACAACATATATTATAAAACGAATTTTAGTGAAGAATATATCTTATTATTAGAAGAGTTAAGCACAACGAAGTCCGAAGAAATTGACTTTTCAAAAGAACTTTCCGATAATGAATATATTACGCATATCAAGCTAGATTTTGGAACCGTAGATATAGGCTTTAAAAGTGAACAAGAAACATCCATCTATGCCAAGGTAAAATCAGATGTAAAACGAGAAGATCTATTCGAAAATAAAGTAACATTAACTGGAAATTATAAAGGTCATGCCATCCATAAGCAATCAACTTGGAAAACGAAAATCTATAAAATTTTACCACTTACTGGAATGTAATGCTAAGCAAGGAAAGGCTATAATTGGTTATTCAACACGGTATTTCATGGCAATATGAAAAAAATTATTAGAAAATGTTGCAAAAATTTAATAAAAATAGTATAATATTGCATGTATAAAATATAAATAATATAAAGAAAGGAAAAATAGATGGAATATATATATTTATTAAGGCAAGCACTTGTATATATTATTGTAGTATTTTGGATATACGAACTAGCAATCAGCTTATGCTCATTAATAAAATTTAAAGAAAAGCCACTATTAAAAAACAAAAAACACAGATTCATGGCAATTATACCAGCTCATAATGAAGAAATGGTAATTGGCAATTTAGTAGAAAGTTTAAAAAACCAAGATTATGACAAAGATTTATATGATATTTATGTAATAGCCGATAATTGTACAGATAACACAGCACAAATTGCCGAGCAAGCTGGAGCAATTGTCTATAAAAGATTCGATGAAACCAAAAAAACAAAAGGTTATGCCTTAAACTGGTTTTTGCAACAAAAAATAGAAGAAAAAGCAGACTATGATGCCTTTCTAGTTTTTGATGCAGACAATATTGTAGATAAAAATTTCATAAAAGTAATGAATCGAAAACTATGCCAAGGGGAAGAAGTAGTGCAAGGTTATAAAGACATCAAAAATCCAGATGCAAGTTGGATATCAGCAGGGTATGCCTTCTTCTATTGGACCATGCACCGATTTTACCATTTAGCTAGATATAATGTAGGTTTATCTCCATTATTAAATGGAACCGGTTTTATGGTAAAATTTGATTTAGTCAAAGAAAAAGGTTGGGATACAGTAACCTTAACAGAAGATATCGAATTTTCTTTAAAACAAATCATAAAAGGAAAAAAATTAGGTTGGGCAACAGATGCTATTGTATATGATGAGCAACCAGAAAAATTTGTAGCATCGTGGAAACAAAGAAGCAGATGGACAGTTGGTCATATTCAATGTACCAAATTATATACCAAATCTTTAGCAATGGCAGTAAAAGAAAATAAGACCATTATGAATTTTGATGGGTTACTATACATTTTTGGAAGTATACCAATGTTTGTCATAACCATAGCACTATTACTTTCCAATTTTGCAATCTATTTACTAGACACCATGACAACAGCCCAATTAATCATGAATATCATCCGATTTGTTGTGCCAACTTTCCTTTTACCAATATTTACGGCACTACTTACCATGTATTTAGACAAAAAGCCAATCAAGCCAATGCTTAAATGGGCCTTATATTATCCACTATTTATGGGTTCATGGCTTTTAATCAACTTTAAATGTCTGTTCAAACAAAATACTTCTTGGGAAAAAATAGACCATGTACGCAATATAAAAATAAAAGAAATTGCATAAATTCTATAGGAACTAGGTTCTAAAAGATTGTTTTTAGTCCTAGTCCATTTTGTATAAATCCTAATTTTTTAGAGAAAAAACAAGCAATCAAGCAAATTAAGGAAGGGGGAGGCTTACTTAGTATCCAAACTAAATAAGCTACAAAAATGAAAAAATCAAAAATCATACATTTAATGGTAATTATATTAGGAATCTTATTTATTTTCATTCCAGCATTCCACACAAGCCTTTGGTTTGACGAAAGCTATACAGTAGGAATTGCAAACAAAGGATTTTTAGAAATCTGGAAAATCACAGGAAATGATGTTCATCCAGCTTTATACTATTGGCTATTACACATTGTTTATTTAATATTTGGAGCCAATATATTGGCCTATCGATTATTTTCCGTTTTAGCGATAGCAATCCTTGGTATCATAGGATATACTCATATAAGAAAAGACTTTGGAGAAAAAGTAGGTATTTTATTTTCTTTCTTGACATACTTTTTACCAATCATGAACACTTATGCACAAGAAATAAGAATGTATTCATGGTCTTGCTTAATTGTAACACTTATGGCAATTTATGCTTACAGATATTATCAAGCAATTTTAAAAAAAGACGAAAAAGCAATCCAAAAAAATCTATGTTTATTTGGAATTTTTAGTATAGGTTGTTGTTACGTTCATTACTATGCACTTGTAACGACTTGTTTAGTAAATTTAATCCTTTTAATTTATCTAATCAAAAATAGAGAAAACAACAAAAAAACATTAAGAAACTTTTTAATTTTAGCAGGAATTCAAATTATTTTATACATACCTTGGCTAATCTATTTTATAGGGCAACTACAACATGTAGGGGGAGGATTCTGGATAAAAGTTGGCCCAATCAACACAACAGTTGAAGTACTAAGTTTTCAATTTAGGAGACAATTAGACACCAATTTTTCTTTTGATAGCAATACCATACTAGCATTGGTAGCGGCTCTATTAATGTATGTATATATTGGAATAAAAATATATCAATTAAAAAAGCAAGGAGAAAATCTTAAACCAGCTCTTTTAAGTGGAGGAATCTATTTAGGTGTTATAGCCATTATACTTGTTGTTTCCATTGTTATGCCTCTTTTATATTCTAGATACTTATTAGTTATGACAGGACTTTACATTTTTGCCATTGCCTTTATTATGGCAAAAGAAAAGAACAGAATTATAACAGGTATCATTTGTGCAGTTATCTTAATATTAGGAACCATAAGTAATGTGCAAAATATACAAATTAATTATGATGCATCCAATAAGGAATTGTATGACTATATAAAGGAAGAAATACGTTCAGATGATATCATCATCTATTCCAACATAGGAAATGGAGGAGTAGTTGCAGCCTATTTCCCAGAGAACAAGCAATATTTCTTGAATTTTGATCATTGGGATGTAGAAGAAGCTTACAAAGCCTATGGACCAGGAATGGAAACAGTAACCAATTGGGACTTTTTGGAAGATTATACAGGTAGAATATGGTTAATTGATTCAGAAAATATGGGATTATACAATGACAATTTCCCTAAAGAAAACACTGAAATCATAAAAGAAACCAAACGAATTGACACAAAATACCATGATTACATTTATAATGTTATGCTAATCGAAAAATATTAAAAATGGAAGGTAGCAAAATGTTTAAAAATATGAAAGTATATGCTTTTGTTGGACCATCAGGAACAGGAAAAAGCTATCGAGCACAAATGGTAGCAGGAGAAAAAAATGTACATTTTATCATTGATGATGGACTCTTAATCAAAGATAATCAAGTAGTAGCAGGAGAATCTGCCAAAAAAGCAGCCACAAAAATAGAAACAGTAAAAAAAGCACTTTTTTTACATGAAGATGAAAAAAAAGAAATACAAAAAGCAATCAAAAAATATAATGTAAAAGAAATACTAATACTTGGAACCTCTGATGGAATGGTAGAAAAAATAGCAGAAAATTTAGAACTTCCAAAAATTTCCGAAATAATCTACATAACAGATGTTGCAACAGAAGAAGAAATGAAAACAGCCAGACGAATTCGAGTAACAGAAGGAAAACATGTTATTCCTGTCCCAACTTTTGAAATAAAAAAGGATTTTTCAGGTTATTTATTAGACCCACTTCAAATATTCAAATCAAAAGGAAAAGGAGAAAAACCTTACATATCTGAAAAATCAATTATAAGACCAACCTTTAGCTATTTGGGGAATTTTACTATATCGGATTCTGTATTTAGACATATAGCAGAATATCAAGCAGAAAAAATGCCAGAAATTTATAAAGTATTAAAAACAAGAGTACAAAACAATGGAGAAGGACCAATTATTTATATGGAAGTATCCGTTGTTTATGGTTATCATATTCCAAATAGTTTGAAAAAATTTAAAGAAAAAATAGTTAAAGAAATAGAAAATTTAACAGCTATGAATGTTGTTCAATTAGATGTGATTGCAAAGCAAATTATATTTTTGGGGACGGAGGAAAAAAATAGCAAAAAAGACTAAAAATGGAGAATCAATATGTCATATATTTATAATTGGAAAGATGGAATTAAAGAAGAAGAATTAAAAAATTGTGTTAAAATCATCAAAAGCGGTGGAATTGTAATTTTTCCGACAGATACGGTATATGGAATCGGTTGTAATGTATGGAATGAAGAAGCGATAAAGAGGATTTTTGAAATTAAAAATAGAAATTACAATAAGCCTATGAATGTATTATGTAGTGATTTAAAGGACATAAAAAGTTTAACATTAGAAATTAATCAAAAAGAAGAAGAAATGATTCATAAATACATGCCGGGAGCTTGTACATTAATTATAAAAAAGAAGAAAAAAGAAGTTTCAGATATTTTAAGAGCAGGACTAGATACGGTTGCTGTAAGAATACCAGATAATCTGATTGCAATCGAGTTAATCCGTAAATGTGGTTTCCCGCTTGTTGCTACCAGTGCTAATATTTCTGGCAAAAAAGATGGGGTACAAATAGAAGACATTTGCACAGAATTTAAAGATAAAGTAGATGTAATAATTGATGGGGGAACCGCTAAAATCGGGATTCCATCTACAATTGTAGAAATTGAAAATAATGAGATAAAGATAGTAAGACAGGGAAGTGTAAAAATTCTTTAAAATCAAAAAAATTTCTTGACAAAACATATATTTTAATAGATAATATCAAATAGGAAAAATAGAAAAAGTTACCAAGGAGGACAAATGAGATGTACGTATTCAATAAAATAACTGTAAAACCACAGTTACCAAAAAGTATCAATAGATTAAACGAAATTGCCAACAATTTATGGTGGAGTTGGAATTCCGATTATTTAAGATTACTGAAGAGAATGGATCGAGATTTATGGGAAACGGTAGAAAAAAATCCGATTAAATTTCTAAAAAGAGTATCACAAGAAAGACTAGAAAAAGCGGCAAATGATTCTAGTTTTGTAAAAGAATATGAAAAAGTATTAAAAAACTATGAAGATTATATGGATAGCCGTGATACCTGGTTTAATAAAAAATTTCCTGAAAATAAAACAGATTTAATTGCATACTTTTCAGCAGAATACGGATTAGATGAAACCATTCCAATTTATTCAGGAGGCCTTGGTATCTTATCAGGAGACCATTTAAAATCAGCCAGTGATTTAGGTTTGCCTCTAGTGGGAGTGGGACTTTTATATAAAAACGGATATTTTCACCAAAAAATAGAGGGATATGGAATACAAAAATCTGAGTATCGTAATATTGAATTAGATAATTTACCAATCAATCCAGTGAAAAACAAAGAAAACGAAGATTTACTAATTCAAGTAAAATTCCAAAAAAGAAATGTATATTTAAAAGTGTGGAGAATTAATGTTGGAAGAATTTGCCTTTACTTGTTAGACTCTGATATTGATGTGAACAAAGCTGAAGATAGAGAAGTAACTTTAAAGTTATATGGTGGAGACCAAGACATGAGAATACGCCAAGAAATTATTTTAGGAATGGCTGGCGTAAAGTTATTAAAAGAAATAGGACTAAATCCTACTATTTATCATATGAATGAAGGACATTCCGCATTTTTAATATTAGAATTAATCAAAAATACAATCGAAGAAAAAGAAGTATCTTTTGAGGTGGCAAGAGATATTGTAACATCTAGAACCGTATTTACAACACATACCCCAGTTCCAGCCGGAAATGATATATTTCCAATTGCCTTAGTAGAAAAGTATTTCAAAGATTTTTGGCCAAAACTTGGAATTGAAAGAGAAGAATTCTTAAAACTTGGTATGAAACCATGTGATGAGATAGAACCAGGATTTAATATGGGAATCCTTGCTTTAAAAGTTGCCGGAAAGAAAAATGGAGTAAGCAAGCTTCATGGAGAAGTTTCAAGAGAATTATTTGGAGAAGTATGGCCTAATATTGCAGCAAATGAATCACCAATTACTTATGTGACCAACGGAATCCATACATGTTCATGGCTTCCTCAAAGTTTAAAAGAACTTTACAATAAATATCTAACCACACCAACTAATCCATATTGGCAAGACAAAATTCATTTAGATGATACTTGGAAAAGAATAAAAAATATTCCAAATGAAGAATTATGGAATGCCCATCTAGAGAGAAAACAAAAATTAATCGAATTAGTAAAAGAAAATACAACCAATCGACTAAGAAGAGCAGGGGTAAGTTATGAAGAAATAAAAGAAATTACATCATCTCTTTCTTCCAATGATTTAATCATAGGTTTTGCAAGAAGATTTGCAACTTATAAGAGAGCAACCTTAATTTTTTATGATTTAGAAAGAATCACAGAAATATTAAATGATAGCAAGCACCCTGTAAAACTAATTTTTGCTGGTAAAGCACATCCAGCTGATAAAGAGGGACAAGACTTAATCAAAACCATTCATGAGATATCCATGAAACCACAATTTAGAGGAAAAATATTTTTACTATAAAATTATAATATTGCTATGTCAAGATACTTAATCAGTGGAGTGGATGTATGGTTAAACAATCCAAGAAGACCAATGGAAGCTTCTGGAACATCAGGCCAAAAAGCATCAGTCAATGGAGTAGTAAACTTTAGTGTACTAGATGGATGGTGGGCAGAAGGATATGACCAAACTAATGGATGGACAATTGGAACAGATGCAGAATATCCATCTTATAATGCACAAGATGCAGCAGATAGTGAAAGTATCTATAAAACATTAGAAACCAAGATTATTCCAACTTTCTTTAATCGAACCAGTGAAGAAAAACCATCTGACGAATGGATGAAAATTATGAAACAATCGATTATAACAACAGGCGGAAAATATAGTACAGCCAGAATGTTAGTAGATTATACAGAAAAATTATACATACCTTTAATCAATCTATATGACAACTACTATTCAGACTTAGAAAAAGCAGTAGGCTATACTTCTTGGAAAAAACATATAGCAACCAATTGGAATCATATACTAATTGAGCAAACTGATAATCCAGAAAATATAAAAATCGATGCAGGAGAAACCATAGAAGTAAACTGTAAAGTAACACTTCCAAACTTAGAAAAAGAAGATGTAAGAGTGGAAGTATACTGTGGAAAAATATCAGATGATGGAAGAGTAGAAGATATAACCATTGTACCAATGAAATTAATAGCAGAAGAAAAAGAATACAAACGATATACCTATACAGCCAAAATTGCATTAGCATCAGGTGGAAACTACGGCTATACATTCCGTGTAATGCCAACCAATGAAATGTTACTAGATAGTGAAAACTTAGACTTAGTAAAATGGATAACAAAATAAATTTTTCAAAAGGGACAGGTCATTTCGCAAAAGGGACAGACCCTTTCGCAAAAGGGTCTGTCCCCAATGAAAAAATAAGGAGAAAAATAGATGAAAAAAGTCATAATATATACAGATGGAGCTTGCTCTGGAAATCCAGGGCCTGGCGGATGGGCTGCTATCTTAATCGCAGGAGATTTAAAAAAAGAGATTTCTGGAGGAAATAAAAACACGACCAACAATATTATGGAACTAACAGCAATTATAGAAGGATTAAAAGCGCTAAAACAAGAATGTGAAGTTGAAATCTTTAGTGATAGTAGTTATTGTGTCAATAGCTTTCAGCAAGGTTGGATTTATAATTGGATGAAAAAAGGCTGGAAAACAGCCAATGGAGAAGCTGTTAAAAATCAAGAATTATGGCAAGAACTTTATGATTTAACCAAAAAACATAAAGTAAATTTTAACAAAGTAAAAGGTCATAGTGATGTCGAATTAAATAATCGTTGTGATGAATTGGCAAGAAAAGCAATCCCAAAGTAAAGAAATAAAAGGATAAAATGATTGAAACAAGTAAATTTCTGTAAAAGAAAACAGAGAATTTACTTGTTTTTTTATAAAAATATATACAAAGAAAATAATATATGGTAAACTAGAAAAAAAGAAAAAGTGAAAGGGGATAAAAAATGAAAAAATTCGGAAACATATTATGGGGAATTGTACTAATTATACTAGGACTAATCATAGGAGCCAATGCACTAGGAATTGCTGATATTAATATCTTTTTTGATGGATGGTGGACTTTATTTATTATCATACCATGTTTTATAGGTCTATTCAAAGAAAGGGAAAAAACAGGAAATATAATCGGATTATTCATTGGAATCATATTACTATTATGTTGTCAGAATATATTAGATTTTGATACAATATGGAAACTACTATTGCCAGCTGTATTAATTATCATAGGTATTTCTATCATTTTTAAAGATACTTTCGACCATAAAGTAAGCGAAAAAATAAAAGAATTAAATCAAAACAAAACGGAAGATGATGGTTATTGTGCCACATTTTCAGAGCAAAATGTAAAATTTGAAGGAGAAAAATTTGAAGGAACCGATTTAACGGCTGTATTTGGGAGTGTTAAATGTGATTTAAAAAATGCAATCCTAGAAAAAGACGTAGTAATCAATGTAAGTAGCATATTTGGTGGAACGGAAATTAATCTTCCAGAAAATGTTAAGGTAAAAATAAAATCCTCATCTATATTCGGAGGAGTGGATGAAAAAAGAAAAAATCCAACAGAAAATAAAGAAGCACATACGATTTACATTAATGCCATGTGTTTGTTTGGAGGTGTTGATATAAAATGACAACAGCTCAAAAAATAATCAAAAATTTAGCCATTGCATTTGCCATATTTTTAATCATTATTATTATATCAACAATATTGGGTGTTATTTATGGTTTAGCCAATGTTTTGGGACTTAAGAATCAGGAAAACCAAATAATCGGTCAAATGAATGAGCTTTCAATTGAAAATAATGAGATAAATCGCTTAGATATAGAAAGTGCATTTACCAATTTAAGTATAAAAACAGGAGATTCTCTAAAAGTTGAGACAGATAATAGTAATATTACCTGTAGAGAAAATAATCATACTTTACAGATAAAGGAAAAATCTAAGAACTGGTTTTCTAATAACCAAGAAGGAGATATCGTTTTATATTTACCAGAAGACCTTGCCTTAGAAGAAGTAGAAATCAATGCCGGAGCCGGAAAAATTAGTATCGAAAATTTAAATGCGAAAAAATTAGAACTAGAATTAGGAGCAGGAGAAACAGAAATCAATAACCTAAAAATAACCCAAAACTGTAGTATAGATAGTGGCGCTGGAAGAGTAAATATATTATCTGGTTTTATGCAAAATTTAGATTTAGATATGGGAGTTGGAGAAGTTAATTTGACTGCAATGCTTGAAGGAAAAAGTGATATGGATGCAGGAATTGGAAATTTGAACATAACCTTACAAGGAGACAAAGAAACTTATCAAATAAGGACTGAAAAAGGATTAGGTAAAATTCAAATTGACGGAAAAGAAGCAGAAGATAGGCAAATTTTTGGAGAAGGTGAAAACTATATGGAAATAGATGGTGGAGTAGGAAATATTGAAATTAAATTTGATGAAAATAGAAGTACTACCGAAATTTAAAAAATATAAAAGGCAGGAGCACAACTCCTGCCTTTATGTATCTATTTGTTTGGTACACACCACTTAAAATAGAACGATAAAACCAAGAATAATACTTCTGCCTAAAATGGACTAGAAAACACATCGTATCATGATAACTTTTCTAGCGATCAAATCTAACAGGTTATTTAAAACTTATTTGTTAGCCATGTTATTTTCAACTTGTTGAATCATTTTTTTAACCATGTTACCACCGATTCTTCCAGCGTCTCTAGAAGATATATCACCATTGTAACCATCTTTTAAAGTTACTCCAACTTCGCTAGCTACTTCATATTTGAATTTTTCTAAAGCATCCATAGCTTCTGGAACTAATTTTTTGTTACTATTGTTTGTATTAGCCATTTTAATTTCACCTCCTGTTAATATTAACATTTAAAAACATACGAAACCTATATTATTAAT
>CALXRH010000057.1 GCA_944390625.1 uncultured Clostridia bacterium | reverse complement strand
TTCAAGCATTTTTTACCTATATGAATCAGGCAGCAGAACCATTAGAGGTTTTATGATATAAATAGTGGAAAAATCTTATTGGATGGAAAAGATACCAAAAATTTAACAAGAGCAAATTTAAGAAGTAATTTCGGAATGGTATTACAAGATACATGGCTTTTTGAAGGTACTGTTGCAGAAAATATTGCCTATGGAAAGCCTGATGCAACAAGAGAAGAAATAATTGAGGCAGCCAAAATGGCTAGAGTAGATTTCTTTATAAGAACGATGCCAAAAGGATATGATACCATTTTATCGGATGATACAGAAGGAATTTCAGTAGGGCAAAAACAGTTGTTAACAATTGCTCGTGTTATGCTTTGTAATCCAAGTGTGCTTATTTTAGATGAAGCAACTTCAAGTGTCGATACAAGAACAGAAATAGAAATTGGAAAAGCAATGCAAACACTAATGTCTAATAGAACAAGTTTTGTGATAGCACATAGATTATCTACAATTGTAGATGCAGATATGATTTTGGTTATGAAAAATGGAACCATAATAGAACAGGGAAATCATAAACAATTGTTAGAAAAGAATGGAGCTTATGCAGATTTATATAATAGTCAATTTGCTTAAAATATATTCTTTTTAATTAAAATTAGATGAGTTGGAAGTTTTTAAAACCCACACCCCTAATATTTGCTTTCCATCCGTCAGGAAATGGAATATTTGGATAATTATCAGCAATTAATTTCGTATTGATATACAAAGAAGAATTAGGATTAATTTCACCAGTAACTAAATTGACACCATCCGGATTAACCATAGGCATAATATAAATGGTAGTAGAATGATACAATTGTCTTGCACTATACCCAAAAATAGGCAAATTATTTTGGTAACAATAGCAGTAATCTGCTAAAAATTTCATAAGAATAGGAGCAGTTATCCATTCATTTCCGATGAATAGCGCCAGAGTAAAAAACTTCTTTTGAGCCATTACCAATTTTTATAACTGGAATATCATTTCCCAAAACACTTTTTCCAGCAGAAGAAATCTCCAAAAAAGGATACAATCTTTTTAAAGAACGAATATTTATTTCTAAAATAGAATAACTATAACGGATATTGGTTGGAACGATAAAACCTAAGGCACCATTTATGTAAGGACTCAGTGCATTCCAAGTTCTACTACCTACAATTCCATCATCTGCTAAGCCAAAAGCATGTTGAAAATTAATAACAGCATTTTTGGTACCATTTCCAAAAATACCATCAATTTCTCCAGAATAAAAACCCAGTATTTTCAGTAGGTTTTGTAAAAATTCTACCATAGGGCCAGTTGACCCGAATCTTAATGTTTTCATAGCATCACCTAAATCATATTATGCAAAAATTACGAAAGTGCTACTTTGGGGTAAGGCTATTTTGGGGACGGAGGAAAAAAATATCATTTTTGATATTTTTTCCTCCGTCCCCAAAAATATTATTGCTTTTAAAAAGTTTTTGTGATATAACCAATAGAAAGGTAAAAAAATAAAATAATAGGAAAAATTAAAGCATATTTTGTACCTTTAGAAAGGGATGTAAATTAAAATGAAAAGTAAAAAAGGAATTATCATTGCCATTATAGTAATCATTATCATAGTAGCCATCATTGTGGGATATTTTTTCTTAAAACAAGAAAAATCAGATCCAGAACAAGTACTAAATGACTATATTGCAAAAATCAATGAAGAAAAATATGACGAAATGTATCAAATGCTAGATGAAGATAGCAAACAAAAAATATCGCAAGAAGACTTTATAACAAGAAACAAAAACATATATCAAGGAATTGATATGTCAAATATGAAAATTGAAATAAAAAATGAAGATACCTCAGGAAAAGTAAGCAATATCACATATCAGACAAAGATGAATACAGTAGGAGGCGAAGTTTCCTTTGAAAATACAATTACTTTAAACAAAAACAGTGATAAGCAATACAAAATAGCTTGGAGTTCCAATCTTATTTTTCCAGATTTAAATGATACAGACAAAGTAAGAGTAACGACTAATGAAGCTACGAGAGGAATTATGACAGACAGAAATGGGTTAGAACTTGCAACAAACGGAAAAGCATCGTCAATAGGCATTGTTCCAGGAAAATTAGGAGAAAATCAAGAAGAAAGCATACAAAAACTTGCAGCATTACTCAATATGACAGCAGAGGCTGTATCTAGTAAATTGCAAGCTTCTTGGGTTCAAGAAGATAGCTTTGTACCAATTAAAACGGTTTCATTGGATGAAACAGAATTAAAAGAAAATTTACTACAAATACCAGGCATCAAAATAACAACGGTAAATGCTAGAACTTATCCTTTAGGAGAAGCTGCATCCCACCTTACAGGATATGTGCAAGCAATCACGCAAGAGGAATTAGAAAAAAATTCAGATTATTCATCTTCTAGTATTATTGGAAAAACAGGACTAGAAAAACAATATGAAAGCAGACTCAAAGGAAAAGATGGAGTAGAAATTTATATCGTAGATGAAGAAGGTAATAAAAAAAGTACCATCAGTGAGCAAGAAAAAGTAGATGGAGAGAACATAAAGTTGACGATAGACTCGAATTTACAACAAAAGTTATACAATGAACTAAAAAATGATGCAGGATCATTTGTTGTAATGAATCCAAAAACTGGTGAAATTTTAGCATTAGTGAGTACCCCATCTTATGATGTCAATAAAATGACACTTGGAATATCCAATGCAGAATGGCAAGAATTATCCAATAACGAAAAATCGCCTATGCTTGCCAGATATCTTCAAAGTTATTGTCCAGGTTCAACCTTTAAGCCAATAACAGGAGCAATTGGGCTTTCAAGTAATACATTAACAACAGAAGATACTTTTACTTATTCTGATTTAAGCTGGCAAAAAGATTCTTCTTGGGGAACTTACCAGATTACAACCTTAACAGCCTATAGCGGACCAAAAAATTTAAGAAATGCATTAATCCATTCAGACAATATCTATTTTGCCCAAGCAGCACTAAAAATAGGAGCATCTACACTAATGAGTGGACTAGATAAACTAAAATTTAATGAAAATATAGAGTTTGCTTTAAATTTATCAAAATCTCAATACGCAAATGAAGATACGATAAATCAAGAAACACTACTTGCAGATACGGGATATGGACAAGGAGAGCTTCTTGTCAATCCAATTCATATGGCAGCTATTTATTCTGCCTTTGACAACAACGGAAATATGGTAAAACCTTATTTAGAATACCAAGAAAATAAAACGATAGAATATTTAGTAGAAAATGCTTTTACAGAAGAAGCAGCTAATGAAATAAAAAAAGATTTAATCCAAGTAGTAGAAAATCCAGAAGGAACCGCAAAAGACATGAAAGTGGAAGGGATAACAATTGCTGGTAAAACAGGAACCGCAGAATTAAAAACATCCAAAGATGAAGAGGCAGATACAATAGGTTGGTTTAATTGTTTTACAGTCGATGAAGATACACCATATTTAGTAATAGGAATGGTAGAAGAAGCAAATAATAATGGTGGAAGTCATTATTTAATTCCGATGATCAAGAAAATTTGGAATTAAGAACTAAATAAAAAATTGGAAAAGAGAAAAAACCTCTTTTCCAATTTTTTAAGAAAGATTTATTTTGCCAATTCATAAATTGCTTCAGCATAAATTTTACAAGATAAAACGAATTTATCAATATTGATAAATTCATCTGCCTGATGGCACATATCGGTATCTCCTGGAAAATTAGCACCAAAAGAAATGCAATTTTTAAAAGCTCGCGCATAAGTTCCTCCACCAATTGCAATTGGTGCATAATTTGAATGATTTATCTTATTAAATATATGGCAAAGAGTTTGCACCAAAGAATCACTTTTAGGTACATATAGAGGTTGTTGTGTTCCTGAAACAATGGTTTCTAAAAAATAGTTATTACCTATTTGTGAAATAGTATTGGTAACCTCTTCGATTGGAGTATTAACCGGAATTCTTAAATTTAAACCAATTTGTAAAAGGGTATTTTCCAAGCTAAAATTCCCAACATTTAAAGTAAGTATTCCAGATTCATCAACTGAATCAATGCCTAAAGATTTTCCATCTAATTCTGTGCCAATATACTTTTCAAAGAATTCGAAAATAGGAATGGTAGCATGAAAATTTTTAAAAATTCGATTTAGTAAAATAAGCATTCTTGCAATAGCATTTTTTCCTAAATCAGGATGTGCAGCATGAGCTTGAATGCCATTTGAAACTAACTCGATAGCAGAATGTTGGATAGAACAACTAATATCAAAATGCAATTTGTTTATTTCAGTATTTATAAAAAGGAAAACATCATTTAAATCAACTTTAGAAGTATCAATTGCTAACTTAACTTTACAATATTTAGGAACCACATTAATAGCATTATCATTACAATCAATTTCTTGCATTCTAATCGGTAAATTTTTATATTTTGTGTAATCTTGTTTTAACCATACAGTGGCAATTCCTTTTTCTGCATAAATACAAGGAAAATCAGCATCTGGACTAAAACCAATGGTAGGAATTTCTTCGGTTTGTTTATAATGTTCAATACATTTCCAATCTTTTTCCTCATTAATACCTAAAATCAAGCGAACTCGGGCATTTATTTTTAAGTTGTCTTTTATGGCTTTCATAGCATAAAGAGAGGCAATAACAGGCCCTTTATCATCAATGGCACCTCTCCCGTAAATATTACCATTTTTAATGGTAGCACAAAAAGGAGGAGTAGACCAGCCATCTCCACTTGGCACAACATCTAAATGCCCAATTATCCCAACTAATTTTTCGCCTTCCCCAAACTCAATATAGCCACAATAACCATCTACATTTTTAGTTCGAAAACCTAACTTTTTACCTAAGTTTAAAGCATATTCTAAAGCATCACTTGCATTTTTTCCAAAAGGGGTAGATGTATGTTCTTGATCATCTTCTGATACACTGGGGATATTAATCAAATTACAAGTTTCCTTAACCATCTCATCCTTTAAAGTTTCAATATATTCATCTAACATATACAACCTCCTTTTCCATTAATATGAATCGAAATTCAAAAAATATCCAAAAACATTATAAAATAAAATGAACCAAACCGCAATGAAAAATCATTAAATTCATTGCTATTTTTTATAAATTATAGTAGAATGTGGGTAAAATAGAATAAAAGAAAGGAATGACAGGAAAAATGGATATAAAAGAATTAGAAAAAAAAGCCAAGGAAATTAGAAAAGACATCATAGAACAAGTTTATTCTGCTCGGCTCGGGACATCCAGGAGGGTCACTTTCCATAGCAGATATTTTATCAGTTCTATATTTTGACGAATTAAACATAGATGAAAAAAATCCAAACTGGGAGGATAGAGACAGGCTCGTTTTATCCAAGGGACATTGTTCACCAGCACTATATGCAGCACTAAGTGAGAGAGGATATTTTCCGAAAGAAGAATTAAAAGGATTTCGAAATATCAAAAGCAATCTACAAGGACATCCTAATATGAACGATGTGCCAGGAGTAGATATGAGTTCAGGTTCGCTTGGACAAGGACTATCTGTTGCCAATGGAATGGCAATTAGTGCAAAATTAGAACAGAAATCCTACAGGGTATATTGTATTTTAGGGGATGGAGAACTAGAAGAAGGGCAAATATGGGAAGCGGCAATGGCGGCTAATAAATACAAACTAGATAATTTGTGTGTTATTGTAGATAACAACAATCTTCAAATAGATGGAACGATAGAAGAGGTAATGAGTTCATACCCAATTGATCAAAAATTTCAAAGTTTTGGATTTCATATTATCCAAATAGATGGACATAATATAGAACAAATAAAGGAAGGATTTGCTAAGGCAAAAAACATAAAAGGTAAACCAACTTGTATCATAGCCAAAACCATAAAAGGCAAAGGGGTATCCTTTATGGAAAATAAAGCAGAATGGCATGGAAAGGCTCCAAAACAGGAAGAATACGAACAAGCAATAAAAGACTTGACATAACATTTTTCATTGGGGACAGACCCTTTCGCGAAAGGGTCTGTCCCCA
>CALXRH010000056.1 GCA_944390625.1 uncultured Clostridia bacterium | reverse complement strand
CAACAGACACAGTAAAAAAACTAATTGAAAAAGCATCAAAATAAGATAGCTCTTAGACTTGAACCAGATTAGGATAAGTAACTTAGACGTAGATTATGCGGTAGCATAGTAAAAAAGAAAGGACAAGAAAATGAAAGAAATATTAGAAACAATTATCGCAAATTTAGTAGACAACAAAGAGGCTGTTGAGGTAAATGAAATCAATGGAACCCAATCAGTAGTATTTGAAGTAAAAGTTGCAGAAGGCGATATGGGAAAAATCATCGGAAAACAAGGAAGAATTGCCAAATCAATCAGAACTGTAATGAAAGCAGTTGCGGCAAAAGAACACAAAAAAGCAACCGTAGAATTTATTGGATAATTCTTAAGGAGTTTTCTATGAAAGAAAGATTAGAAGTAGGTCAAATCGTAAATACTTTTGGCATTAAAGGTATGGTAAAAATTTACCCTTATGTAGATGATATACAAAGATTTGATGATTTAAAAAAGGTATATATCAACTTAAAAAAGCAAACCCAAAAGTTAGAAATAGAAGAGGTAAAATACCAAAAAAATATGGTTTTAGTAAAATTCAAAGGAATAGACACCGTAGAACAAGCATCATTACTAAAAAATGCTTATGTAGAAATCGATCGATGTGATGCAATTGCCTTAGAAGAAGGACAGTATTTTATAGCCGATTTGCTAGGTTTAGAAGTTTATCTAGACACAGGAGAAAAGCTAGGTATTTTAGAAGATATTTATAATACGGGAAGCAAAGATATATATGTTGTAAAAAATGAACTAGGAAAACAATATTTATTACCTTATATGGATGATGTCATAAAAAACATCGATTTAGAAAATGGTAAAATTATAGCTCATTTAATAGAAGGATTAATTTAATTTCAGTGGAGGAAAAAATGAAATTTGATGTGTTAACACTTTTTCCAGAAATGTTTGCAATTCTAAATCAGAGCATTATAGGAAGAGCGATAGAGAAAAATCGAATTGAAATAAATTGTATCAATATTAGAGATTTTTCAAAAGACAAACACAAAAAAGTAGATGACACACCTTATGGTGGGGGAGCAGGTATGGTAATGAAAGCTGATGTCATTTATGATGCCTATCAATCGATTCCAGACAAAAAGGCAAAGGTTATCTATATGTCACCACAGGGAAAAAAATTAAACCAATTCAAAGTCGAAGAATTAGCTAAACAAGAGCATTTAATCTTATTATGTGGACATTATGAAGGAATTGACCAAAGGGTAATTGATAAAATAGTAGACGAAGAAATCTCGATTGGAGATTATGTTTTAACAGGAGGAGAAATTCCGGCAATGGTACTAATTGATACGGTTTCAAGATATCAAGAAGGTGTGATTGCCAAAGAATCCATCGAAGAAGAATCCTTTCGCAATCGGACTATTAGAATATCCACAATATACAAGGCCAGAAGTATTTGAAGGAATACGAGTTCCAGAGGTATTGCTTTCGGGAAATCATCAAAAAATAGATCGATGGAGGAAAGAACAAGCCTTAAAAGTAACAACGAAAAAAAGACCGGATTTATTAAAAAAATGAAGTACTAAAAAAGTACCGCTCATAAAAACTATTGTCTAAGTTTAACTTAGCGACGATAGAAAAAAATAAGGAGGAAATAAAAATGGATATCATAAAATCAATCGAACATGAACAATTAAAATCAAAAATTCCTGATTTAAAAGTAGGAAATACGGTTAGAGTTCATGCGAGAATAAAAGAAGGAAACAAAGAAAGAATACAAATTTTTGAAGGAATCATCATAAAAGTACAAGGTGCAGGAGTTAATAAAACATTTACGGTAAGAAAAATATCTTATGGTGTAGGTGTTGAAAAAACATTCCTAGTACACTCACCTTTAGTTGAAAAAGTTGAGCTTGTAAGAGTAGGTAAAGCTAGACGTGCTAAACTATTCTATTTAAGAGATAGAATCGGAAAAGCAGCTAAAACTAGAGAAATTGCTGGTGCAAGAATTGAAGATAAAGAAATCATTATAAAAGGTGAAGAAGTACCAACAGAAGGTTCAGCAGAAGAAACAGTAGTAGAAGAGGTTAAAGAGGAAGCACCTGTAGCAGAAGTAAAAGAAGAAACAACTGTAGAAGAAGTGAAAGAAGAAGCAACTGTTACAGAAAAAGTAGAGGAAGCTAAAGCAGAAGAAACAAAAACAGAAGCTACTAAAAAAGATGAAAATGCAAAAACAGCTGAATAAAAAATAGGAGAAATTTATGAGAATTAGATACAAAAAATGGGCAAGACCAGAATTAATGCAAAGTCCTTTTTATGTAGATAATCCAGAAGAAAGAAGAGGAAAATGGAAGGAGTTTTTTAAAAATCCAACTTTTCCTCTTCATTTGGAATTAGGATGTGGAAAAGGATATTTTATAGCCAATTTAGCAAGTTTGCATAAAGAAACGAATTATATAGCAATCGATTTAGTAGATGCAATGCTTGGTTTAGCCAAAAGAAATGTAGAAAACATATATCAAGAAAAAAAGCAAGAAATAGATAATCTATTTTTAACAAGATTTGATATAGAGAGAATTTCTTTGATTTTAGCAAAAACCGATGAAATTGAAAGAATTTATATCAACTTTTGTAACCCTTGGCCAAGAGGAAAACATCATAAAAAAAGATTAACTCATCCAAGACAACTAGAAAAATATAAAGAATTTTTAAAACCAGAAGGAGAAATTTATTTCAAAACAGACGATGATAATCTGTTTTCGGAAAGCATAAGCTATCTGGAAGAAACCGGTTTTAAAATAGTAAAAAAAACATGGGATTTGCATTTGGAAACGAACTTTTGGGAGAATATAGAAACAGAACATGAGAAAATGTTTTCAGAGCAAGGAATTAAAATAAAAGCTTTGATTGCTAAAAAGGAGAAATAAAATGGAAAAAAAAGGAGAAAGTTTAGAAGAATTACTAATTAGATTAAGAAAAGAAAAAAATTGGACTTATGATGATGTACTTTATCATTTAAAAGATTTAACAATGGATCCAAAAGATATAAAAAAATGGGAATCTGGTTTGAAATATCCGGAGCTAGATAGAATGTATCAATTGTCAGAACTATACAAAGTTCCCATCGAAGAATTTGTAAAAGCCAAAAACACTAGTTACGAAAGAGGTTTAACATCAATTCATATGACAATTATCAAAAGTTTAAATTATTTTTTAGGGGTATCTTTTAAAGTAGCTATGGTCCTAACAACCATATTTTATATTGTGGCATTAGTAGGAAGTTTTATGTTTTTTATGAATGCAGCTTCAAGTATTAGAGGTTAATTGGTAACCAAAAATAAAAAACAGCATATAATGCAGGTAGAGGTGTTGGAAATGGCTTATTCTGATAGAGAGCTGATTGCAAGAATTGTTCAATGTGAAGCTGGTGGAGAAGGAGATAACCGGCATGAAAGCTGTGGCAACCGTAATCTTAAATCGAATCGATGCTTCGGAAGGAGAGTATGCCAGAATTTCACAGGGAGGAAGTATTCGAAATATCATCTTTCAACCAGGACAATTTGACTGTGCAGCAGAAACACTATTTAATCGTTATAATCCACAAAACATTTACAATATGACGCCGACCGAAGAACATTATTACATAGCAGATTGGGCGCTTTCGGGAAACCGTTTAAATGAAATCGGAGAATGTTTGTGGTATTTAAATCCTTTTCGACCTACTTGTAGTTCAACATTTCCAAGTAATGGCTCTGGAACGTTTCATACAAGACTTGGGGAACATTGTTTTTATCGACCAACGGCTCTATATAGTCAAACTTAAAGTAGACGAAACTAGCTTAAAAATTTAAGTAAACCAAATTAGAAAGGAGTTATTTATGGCTGAAAATGAAAACATTTCACAATCCAATGAAAAAAGACAAATTACCATAAATGCCAATACACCAGAGATTTTAACAAATGCTATTTATACACCAGCATTTTTAAGAGAACAGATTGGGAAACTAATGAGGGTAGAATTTCTAATTGGAACCAATAATTTAGTGGATCGAATCGGAATTTTACAAGATGTAGGAGCAAGCTATATTTTGCTTAGGTCATTGGAAAGCGATAGTTTGGTTTATTGTGATATTTATGCAATCAAATTCATCACGATTTCTAATACAGGAATGTATGGAAGAATGCCAAATGGGATGATGAATGAGAGGTATAATAATTATTATTAGAATCTAAATGTAGAAATTTATTGCCTTAAAGTTACTAATATCAATAACTTTAAGGCTTGATTTTTTATAGAAAATTGTTGTAAAAAACTTTTATATAGGATTTTATATAAGATAAATATGATATGTTATGTAAAATAAAGAAAAGTTAATTGACGAAATTCTATAAGAATGATAGAATAGACGAAAAGAGGAAGGTCAGGAATTATGAGAAGATATTTTATAGATAAGATTGAAAATATGAGGGACATAGGAGGATACTCAATAGATTATGACAGAGTTGTAAAAGAAGGAAAAATTATAAGAAGTAATTGTGTAATTAACTTAAGTAATGAAGATTTAGAAAAATTAATAAAAATGAAATTTACTACTATTATTGATTTGAGAAATGATGAAGAAATTCAGAAGGAAAAAGGAATTTTTTATAATAATCAAAATTTCAAATATAATCATATAAAGATAAATGGAGATGGAAAAATACCTGATAGAAAAGAAGATGTTTTAAATTCATATATAGAAATGCTAAACGGAAAAAAACAAATAAAAGATATTTTTGAAATTCTAAATAAAGCCGATGATGGAGTAATCTATTACTGCAATGCTGGAAAGGACAGAACTGGAGTAATAACAGTTTGTATTTTAAAGCTATTAGGTGTGGACAATCAAGATATAATAGTAGATTATTTAGCTTCAGGAGTATTTTTAAAAGAAATGCTTGAACGATATTCAGAAAGTGTGCAAGGTAGAGATATATTTTCAATTATTAATCCTAACTATGATACAATATATAATTTATTAAAATACATAGATAACCAATATGGCTCTATAGAACAATATTTAAATAGTTGCAATATATCAAATGAAACTTTACAGGAAATAAAAAATAAATATATATGCGAAAAAAGGAGATAACAAATGTCATTTTCAGGAGAAGTAAAAGAAGAATTAAGTAAACTAAATAACTTAGCTAATAAAGAAGAAATAAAATATGAATTTTTAGGATATTTAGCAAGTGATAATGTAATAGTAGAAAAAGACTACATAAAATTTTCAACAGAAAGTGACTACAATATAGATCGATTTGCTAAAATTATTCGAAATGTAGGAATTGAAGATTTCGAAATCAATGTAAATGGAAAAGTTTTTTCAATAGAAGCCAAAGGGGGCAAAAAAAGACCCGGTCCATTTGGCTCCCATTTGGCTCCATCAGCTTTAAAAGCTTTCATGAGAGGACTATTTATGGGCTCTGGTTCCATTAACAACCCAGAGAAAAAATATCACTTAGAGTGTAAAATCAGAAAAAAAGAAGATATCCCCAATATTGTAGAGATAATGAAAAACAATGAAATTTATTTAAAACAAAGAGAAAACGTTATTTATCTAAAAGAAGGAGAAGAAATATCCAAGTTTTTGGCATTTATCGGAGCAACAAAATCTGTACTAAAATTTGAGGAAATTCGAGTAGAAAGACATATGAACAATAAAGTAAATAGACTTGTCAATTGTAAAACGGCAAACTTAAATAAAGTTTTAAATGCCTCAGTAGAACAAGTAGAAGCAATCCGAAAATTAAAACAAAGTGGAGAATTCGAAAAATTAGAAGATACTTTAA
>CALXRH010000055.1 GCA_944390625.1 uncultured Clostridia bacterium | reverse complement strand
CTTTTGCTGTTGCAATAATTTCGGTTGGATGGTGACCATAATCATCATATAGGCTAGCACCATTTATTTTTCCTTTATATTCAAATCTTCTGGCAGCACCAGTAAAATTAAGTAACGCTTTTTGAATGGTTTGCATTTTAATGCCATAGTAATCACATAAAGCAATACAAGCTAAAGAATTTAAAACATTATGCATTCCGGTAACATTTAATTTGATTCTTCCATAGAAATTTTCTTTGGAATATACATCAAACTCTGGAAAACCATTATCATCGAAGACAATATTTACAGCAAAAAAATCGGTACTTTTGTTTGTGATTCCATAAGTAAGAGTTGTAGCTTTTGTGTATTTGCCTAGATCTAGCGCATTGCTGTCATCTCCATTTACTACTAGTAAGCCATTTTCTGGTAAAAGTTTTACATATTTGATAAAAGCATTTTTGATGTGATCAAAAGTTTTAAAATAATCTAAATGGTCATTGTCAATATTTAGTATGATTTCAGATTTTGGACTAAATTTTAAAAAACTTTCGACATATTCACATGCTTCGATAATAAAATATTCACTATTTCCTACTTTGTAGTTTCCATCTAATTGTCTAATATCGGCACCAACTTGAATGCTAGGGTCTTTAAGAGCCTCTAAAAAGCAAAGAGAAACCATGGAGGTGGTTGTACTTTTACCATGTGTTCCAGAAATCGTTATGGTATCTTGATAACATCTAGTAAGTTCGCCCAAAAAGTCAGCTCTTTCGATAATAGGAATATTTTTTGCGTTAGCAGTTATTAGTTCAATATTATCTTTTTTTATAGCAGCTGAATATACAACAACATCTTGGTCTGTTATGTTTTCAGCTTTATGACCAATCCATATTTGGATTCCTGTTTTTTCTAATTTTTGGGTTGTTTCTGTTGCAACATTGTTAGACCCTGTAACTATAAATCCAAAATTCACTAAAATCTCGGCAATGCCACTCATACTGACACCACCAATACCTACCATATGTATTTTTTTGTATTTTTTTAATCTTTCTATATTAGGCATAATTGTCTCACTCCTGTAAATTTAAATCTAAGGTTGATTATATACTTATTCTATTGATTTTTCAATAAAAATGTGAAAAAAACATAATATTTCAATATAATTTTGTTAAAAATAAAAAAAGAGGTATGATTTTTTTTTAAAATGGGAAAATAGTAAAAAGATAGAAGTTTAGGAAGATAAAATAGATAGATAAAAATAATACGATATAAGAAAAAGGGAGAGTGTATATATGTTTAGTAAAAAGATACAGAAAGATAAAGGTATTACGCTAATTGCGTTATCGTATTGCTGCTTTTAGCTGGAATATCGATTTCGATGCTAACAGGGGAGAATGGCATTATAAATCGTGCCAGTGAAGCAAGTGAGAAAACAGAAGATGCCAATGATTTGGAATATTTAAGAACCGAGGCTTATGGAGAGTTAATTTCTTATTATAATAGTGGTAGTAATTTAAGTGAGCAGGATTATGTATTACAAAAACTTGGCGAAAAAGATGGAATTTCTGTAAATCAAACAGCAGGAACGGTAACTTATAATGGTAAAACTTATAATATCAGTGAACTTTTAGGAAATTCGGATGAGCAAAACTCTTTAGCAAGTAATGGATTAACACAAGTAACCGATTCACCATTAATTACTGAGAATTCTAATATAAGAATGGTATTACAAGAAGAAACAGAAAGTGGAGCCCTTCAAGCAGTGATACCAGCAGGATTTTATTATGTAACGGGAAAACCATCAACAGGGCTTGTTATATCTGATGTACAAGGAGATGATGACAAAAATACAAAAGGTGGAAATCAATTTGTTTGGGTGCCATGAGATACAGGAGGAAATGAGGCAAGTGTAGAAAAATATGGAGGATTTTATGTAGCAAGATTTGAAGCAGGAGTACCAAGTGATGCTAGCTTCTATGCCAATAGCGATGGAGCAACTTATGCAACCAATAGTAGTAAAAGTTCTGATGATGTTTTAAATTTAAAGCCAGTAAGCAAAAAGAATAATCAAGCTTGGAATTATATATCACAAGAAAAAGCAGTAACATTATCTGCAAATATGTATGCAAATAGTAGTTCTGTAACCAGTAGTTTAGTAGATAGTTTTGCTTGGGATACCATAGTCGAATGGATGGAAAAAAACGAAATAGGAATTGCTAAAAGTTGTAATAATAGAGGAAATTATCGCAATTCAAGTTTTATAGTAAATGATACCTTATATGCTTATCATAGATATAATAGTGCGAAAGAGGATTCTGGAAAAAGTATTTCTTGGACCCAAGCTACTACTTACAAAAAAGGAATACTAACAACAGGAAGTTTATCTCTTGCTGATACGAGTATTAGAGATAATTATGAATTTACAGATTATGATGATACCAATTATAATTATACACTGTTTAAAGAGATAGCAACAGGCTCAGCAGAGGAGACAAAAATTAATAATATCTACGATATGGCAGGAAATATGTGGGAGTGGACAACTGAGATAGGTTACCCAAATGGAGCAACAGAACGTGCCGTCCTTTGTGGTGGTAGCTTCATTTACGGTGGGTCCGGCGGTCCAGTTTGCTACCGCTACGGCGGCTATGCTGCACTCTGGTCCGGTCCTGACGTCGGGTTCCGTGTTGTGCTTTACATAAAGTAGCACGGATGCTATTAATTTGACAAGCTCAATATTGTATTTAATTATTAAAAGAGCCTTCCTAAAATTAGGAAAGCTCGTTTTTTTATTAAAGAGCCAAAAAGACCAGGTCACTTTGGTTCCTTTGGGTTATTGACTCCCACCCATTGGTGTGATAAACTACCAATAAGGAAACATAAAATAAATACATAGATCAAAAAGGAGGAATGCAAAAATGAACCAACAGAAATTCACGCAAAAATCATTAGAAGCAATTGGTGAGGCACAAAATCTAGCCACCAAAAACCAAAATGCACAAATCGAAGAAGAACATTTATTATTTGCCTTACTAAACCAAGAAGACAGTTTAATTAAAGAATTATTAAAAAAAATGGACATATCCCAAGGGCTTGAAAATGAATTAAAAGAAAAAATAGCAAGTTTACCCAAAATGACAGGAGTAGGCAGACAAGCCAATTCTATTTATGTATCCCAAGAAGTGGATATGGTACTTGCTAATTCTGAAAAAATAGCTAGCAAAATGAATGACGAATACATATCAGTGGAACACATCATGTTAGCCATTCTAGATAATAGCAATCCAAATTTAAAAAATTTATTTAAAAAATATGGCTTAAACAAAAATGAATTCTTAAAAGCATTAGCCAGCATCAGAGGAAATACTAGAGTAATCAGCGATAATCCAGAAAGCACCTATAATGTACTAAAAAAATATGGGCAAGATTTAGTCGAATTAGCACGTAAGCAAAAACTAGACCCAGTGATTGGCAGAGACTCAGAAATTAGAGATGTTATCATGATTTTATCTAGAAAAACCAAAAATAATCCATGCCTAATAGGAGAGCCAGGAGTCGGAAAAACAGCGATTGCTGAAGGATTGGCTTTGCGAATTGTAAGAGGAGATGTACCAGAAGGTTTAAAAGACAGCACCGTATTTGCTTTAGATATGGGATCACTTGTCGCAGGTGCTAAATATAGAGGAGAATTTGAAGAAAGACTAAAAGCAGTCTTACAAGAAGTTAAAAAAAGTGAAGGAAAAATCATCCTATTTATTGATGAATTACACACCATTGTGGGAGCAGGAAAAACAGAAG
>CALXRH010000054.1 GCA_944390625.1 uncultured Clostridia bacterium | reverse complement strand
ATAAACTATTGCAAAAATGAAAATAATGTAATATAATAACAATATTCAAGTAGACAATAATTTTCTAGTGATGATAACATTGAGGAAATACCTGTTCCCATCCCGAACACAGAAGTCAAGCTCAAATATGCCGAAAATACTTGCGGGTTACCCTGCTGGGAAGATAGGTTGTCGCTAGATTTTTTTTATTTTATAGAAACTAGAAACTAGAAATTAGATATAAAAATTTTCACAGAGTTTACTTTTGCACGAAAATATAGTATATTTAATTTGTAGTTTTTATTTATAATAAAACACCTAAAATAGTGTAGGAAAGAATGGAGGAAAAAATGGATAAAGATAATAGAAAATTTTTCACCGCATTAGACACACTTCAAAGACCAATCAATATAAATCATATTATATTAAATGATATTATTGAAGCTTATGATGAACTTGCAAGAAAATATAATGATTTTATTAAAAAGCAAGAAAATTCCCCAAAGGCAAACGAATCTAAGCAATTGAAAAGAAGTTTTGACAAACTATTTCGATACTGGATTGATCCATTTAATATAGCTTTAAGAAATGAAATAGGAGCAATTTCGAATTTTAAAGTTGAAGTCAAAAAAGTAGTAACAAATCAGGAAGGAAAAGCGATTTTAACCCCAAAAACAATAAAAGAGATAAGGCAAAAATATTCACTAGATTTGGAAAAAGAAACTTTTATAATTCATTCCAAAGAAGAATTCATACAAGTATTAAAAGAAGTTTTTAAACCAACAAAAACTAATGAAAAGGAAACGAAGTTAGATAAAAAGAATTTAGTAGAAAAGCAAAAAATTGAACCATATAAAATTGATTCTGAAATTTCAAAAAGGTATAAAGTAAAAACAACAAAAGAATTGTTAGATTTGGTTTTAAACCAATTATATATACCAACGAGCGAAGGACAAGAAAATAGAGAATTTGAAACGGCAACAGTAAAATTAAGAAAAATCCAGACTTATACTTTTTATACTGGTATGCTAAATCAGTTACAATCTTTTGTGAACAAGTACGAAATTGCATTAGAATATGATAGGAAAATTTGCGTAAAGCAGATTTATGGAGATATAGATATCAAAAAATTCTATACAGATGATATTTATAAAAAAATTGTATTAGAGGCAATTGAAAATTTAGAAATAGAAAATTATCGTGATAGGCAAAATGAAAAATATATAGGAACTTTTATAAGAATGATGCAAGATGGCAAAATTTATTGGGAGCAAAATTTAAACAAAGGAGAAAAAGATGCAGTTGAAAAAATAGAAAGAATTGATGCAAAGGCGAGACAAGAAAGGATAGATAGAAATAATAAAGGAGAGGTTCGATAAAATGTCAAAAGTATGTTGGAAACCAGGAACATTTATATACCCAATACCTGCTGTTATGGTATCTTGTGGTACAATGGAAAAATCAAATATTATTACAGTTGCATGGACTGGAGTATTAAATACTAATCCGGCCATGGTATATATATCTGTAAGACCAGAAAGATATTCTTACAATTTAATAAAAGAACAAAAAGAATTCGTTATAAATTTAACAACAAAAGATCTAGCAGAAATAACTGATTGGTGTGGCTGTAGATCTGGGAGCAAATATGACAAATTCAAAGAAATGAAACTACATAAAGAAAAGGCAAATTTTGTAAAATGTCCTATGATTAAAGAAAGTCCTGTATCAATTGAATGTAAAGTAAGCGAAATCAAAAAATTAGGAAGCCACTATATGTTTGTTGCAGATGTATTAGCAATACACGCTGATGAAAGATATATAGACGAAAAAGGAGCCTTTGATATTAGCAAATGTAATCTAATATCCTATGCAAATGGAGGATACTATACACAGGGTAAAAAGATTGGAAAATTTGGTTATTCCGTTCAAAAAAAGAAAAAATAAAATATTTCTTGAAATTCATAAAAAAAACGGTAAAAAATGGTTGACATATTACATTTAAAGTGGTAAAATAGTTAGGCATATGTAACTTAGACCATATGTTCACATCGTTTATAAAAAGGTAAATTAATTCGGAGGTGTATAAAATGGCAGCAAAAGGACCAAGAGAAAATATTATACTAGAATGCACAGAATGTAAAAATAGAAATTACATGACTTCAAAAAATAAAAGAAACAATACAGATAGATTAGAATTAGTAAAATATTGTAAATTCTGTAAAAAACGTACAACACATAAAGAAACCAAATAAGGAAGCTATTTTAAGGAGGATATAAAATGGCTAAAAAAGAGAAAGAAGTAAAGCAAAAAAATAGCTATTTCAAAGATATGAAAGCAGAGCTTAAAAAAGTTGTTTGGCCAACACCAAAAGAGCTTGTAAATAATACAGTTGCCGTAATAGTATTTGTACTAGTAATCGGTATAATCGTATTTATATTAGACTTTTGTTTTGATAATCTAAATAAATATGGAATAACAAGATTACAAGAAAGTGTTCAATCAGCATTTCAAACAACAGAAGATTCAGAAAATGTTAGCGAAGATGCAGGTACAACATCAGAAGATGAAAATGCGACTTCTAACGAAACCTCAGACGGTAGTGAAGATGGCGCAGAAACAAATTCTGAAGCAAATGTAGAAGACACAACCAATACTGAAAATTCGGAAGAACAAGAAAACACAGAAAATAGCAATAATGAATCAAATTAAAGGAGGCTAAAACAATGTCTCAAAAAGATTATGATATGATTCCAAGATGGTATGTAGTACATACTTATTCAGGTTACGAAAACAAAGTAAAAACAGACCTTGAAAAAACAGTAAAAAACAGAGAGTTAGAAGATTACTTTTTTGATATTATTGTTCCCATGGAAGAACAAATTGAAATAAAAGATGGTCAGAAAAAAACCAATTTAAAAAAAGTTTTTCCAGGTTATGTTTTAATAAAAATGATTGTAACAGAAGAATCATGGTATATTGTCAGAAATACAAGAGGAGTTACAGGTTTTGTTGGTTCTGGTACGGATCCAATTCCACTTTCTGATGAAGAAATTAGAAAAATGGGATTTGACAATGTTCCAATTAATGTAGACTATAATGTAGATGACAATGTAAAAATTCTTGGGGGACCACTAGATGGTTACACAGGAATTGTAAAAGAAATCAAAAAAGATAAAAACAAAGTAATCGTTTTAGTTTCTATGTTTGGTAGAGAAACACCAGTAGAACTAGAATTTTCTCAAGTTCAAAAACTAAATTAAGGAGGTGCCATAAAACATGGCAGAAAAAGAAGTAGTAAAACAAATCAAATTACAAATAGAAGCTGGAAAAGCAACACCAGCACCACCAGTAGGACCAGCATTAGGTTCAAGTGGTATTAATATCATGCAATTCGTAAAAGAATTCAATGATAGAACAGCAAGTCAAGCAGGATTGATCATACCAGTTGTTATATCTGTTTATAAAGATAAATCTTTTGACTTTATCACAAAAGTACCACCAGTTGCTGTATTAATCAAAAAAACATTAGGTATTCAAAAAGGTTCAGGAAAACCAAATAAAGAAAAAGTTGCTAAAATAACCAAAGAGCAAGTAAAAGCTATAGCAGAACAAAAAATGCCAGACTTAAATGCAGCATCCATTGAAGCAGCAATGAGTATGGTAGAAGGAACAGCTCGTTCTATGGGAGTAGTCGTTATAGACTAATCAGTTTAGTAATGATAAAAGATATCAATTAAAAATTTATATAAAAAAATTGGGAGAGCTAAAAACTCGCTAAAACCAAAGGAGGATTTAAAAAATGGGAAAAAGATATGAAGAAAGTAGCAAATTGATTGAAAAAAATAAAAAATATTCAATCCAAGAAGCGCTAGAAGTAATTGAAAAAATGCCAAAAACAAAATTCGATGAAACTGTTGAATTACATGTAAGATTAGGTGTGGATTCAAAACATGCTGACCAACAAGTTAGAGGAACAGTAGTATTACCACATGGTACAGGAAAGACACTAAAAGTTCTAGTATTTGCAAAAGGACCAAAAGCAGATGAAGCAACAAAAGCTGGAGCTGACTATGTAGGAGCAGAAGAATTAATTCCTAAAATACAAAATGAAAACTGGTTTGACTATGATGTAGTTGTTGCAACACCAGACATGATGGGTGTTGTAGGAAGACTAGGAAAGGTATTAGGACCAAAAGGATTAATGCCAAACCCAAAATCAGGAACTGTAACGATGGATGTTACCAAAGCAATAGCAGATATTAAATCCGGTAAAGTAGAATATAGATTAGACAAAACCAATATTATTCACTTAGGATTTGGAAAAGTTTCATTTGGAGCTGAAAAGCTACAAGAAAACTATCAAACCATTATCGATGCTATTATAAAAGCAAAACCAGCAGCAGCAAAAGGACAGTACATAAAAAGTATTTCCATTACCACAACAATGGGACCTGGAATTTCAATTGAACAATAAAAAATAGCCAAAGACAGTAGGCAATTTTAAAATAAGTCCTACCGAGGCATATAGAGAGAAGTACGCTCGTTATATGTCTTGTAAGTAGGCAATAACGAGTTTTTAATTTTAAAAATATAAAACTTAAAAAATTTCAGGAGGTGAAAAAACAAATGGCAAGTGAAAAAAGTATCAATCGAAAGAAAGAAGAGGTATCTAATTTAGCAAAACAAATGAAAGAAGCTAAATTAATCCTTTTAACAGATTACAGAGGAATCAATGTTGCAGATGTTACAGGTTTAAGAACTGAACTAAGAAACATTGGGGCAGAATATAAAGTTATCAAAAATAACATAACCAAAAGAGCATTAGCTGAATGTGGTGTAGAAGGTTTAGATGAACAATTAGAAGGACCAACTGCAGTTATCATGACAAACGAAGACTACTTAGAACCAACAAAAGTAATCTACAATTTCACAAAAAATAATGATTATTACAAAATCAAGGGTGGAGTTATTGATGGAAAAGTAATGACAGCTGATGAAATCATAACAATTGCCAAATTACCATCCAGACAAGAGCTATTATCTATGCTTGCTGGAGGATTACTTGCAAATATATCAAAACTTGCAATTGCACTTGATCAAGTTAGAGTTCAAAAAGAACAAGCTTAGTTATAATAAATAACTAAAAAATAAATGAAAAATCATAACCTTTTAAGGGGTTATATGAATCAAAAAGAATAAAAATTATAGGAGGATTAAAAAATGAGTAAAGAAGAAATGATTGAAGAAATCAAAAAAATGACAGTTGTTGAATTGTCTGAATTAGTAAAAGCTATCGAAGAAGAATTTGGAGTATCTGCAGTAGCAGCAGCTGCACCAGTAGCAGGTGGAGCAGGAGCAGCTGCAGCAGCTGAAGAAAAAACATCATTCAATGTTGTTTTAACAGCAGCAGGAGATCAAAAAATTAAAGTTATCAAAGTAGTTAGAGATGCTACAGGTTTAGGCTTAAAAGAAGCTAAAGATTTAGTTGATGGAGCTCCTAAAACAGTTAAAGAAAATGTAGCAAAAGAAGAAGCTGAAGACTTAAAAGCTAAATTTGCAGAAGTTGGAGCTACTGTAGAATTACAATAATCATAATTGGAAAAGGGGATTTTTCTCTTTTCCTTTTTTTATAACGAATTGTTATTTTCCAAAAGTTCTACTTTTGACAAAATTGAAAAGAATAAGTTATCTTTTCTAAATTAAAAATAAAGGACGTGAAGAAGTGAATAAAAGAAATATAATTATGCCCAATTATGAAAAAAGTATATTAAATTTAATAAATTCCATTTTAAAACATTATCATGTTAAGACAAAATATAACGGATTAAAAACCTTAGATGAAAAGTTAATACATAGTTATAAAAATATTGTTTTAGTTGTGTTAGATGGAATGGGAGAACATGTACTAAAAAAAATTTCCCCAAATGGATTCTTTATGGAAAATCATTTAGAAAAAATAACATCAGTATGTCCATCTACAACTACAGCAGCTATGACAACCTATTATTCTGGGAAACCTCCAATAGAAACAGGTTGGATTGCTATGTCTCAATATTTTAAAGAGCAGGGAAGAAATGTTGAATTATTAAGAGATAGGTATGCTTATACATTTGAAAAAATTAACAAAGAAAGAATAAATATTTATGATTTGGTAAAATATAAAAATATATATGATCAAATTGAAGAAGCGAGTGAAGATATAAACGCTTATGAAATACTTCCAGAATCTTGTGATCCAAGAAGTAAAAAAAATAAAAAAGCAAATAATACAAAGCAATTATGTGATTGTATTGAAAGTATTTGTAAAGATACAAATAAAAACTTTATATTAGCATACAATGACAATCCCGATGTATTGCTACATAGAACAGGAACTAATTCAAAAGAAGTTAAAGATTTTATCATAGAGACCGAGCAGAATATAAAAAATATGTGCCATAATTTAGAAGGAACAGATACATTAATCATTATTTCTGCTGACCATGGACATCAAGACATAAATAAAACATATAATATATTTGATTTAAAAGAAATGCAAGAATGTATGACAATGCAAGCAAGCTTAGAACCTAGAGCTATAACTTTTTGGATAAAAGAAGATAAAAAAGAAATTTTTCAGGATTTATTTTATAAAAAATTTAAAGAGGAATACCTACTTTTTACTAAAAAAGAATTTTTAGAAAAAAAATTACTTGGAGAAGGAAAACAACACCCTAAAATTGATGATTTTATAGGTGATTATATTGCAATAGCAATTGGCACTACTGCTATAAAATTAGATAGTTATATCGCAAAAGAACCACCAGATAAAAAAGCTAATCATTGTGGATTTACAGAAGAAGAAATGGAAGTTCCTTTGATTGTAAAAGATTGTAGAAAATAATGTTTAAAAACAATAAATATTATAAAAAAGATTAAAGTGAGTTGGCAAAATGCTAACTCACTTTAATAGATGTTATTATTTTGCTCATTAGAAATTGAGCAGACGGGATTTTAAACGTTATTAACGAAAGGACTAACCCTTTCTCTAATACGAGCAGGAAGTCGAGTCCAGTTATTTTTTAAGGCATGATTAACGTCCGCCATTGTTTGAAGTATTTTATCGCAAAATTCATGCGTTCTCCAATTCCATACTTCTTCCAAATCATATTCATCTGCAATGAGTTGACGAATATATTGGCGAGGAATATAGAGCTCCGGATCATCATTGATGAACCACTGATTCTCTTCAGTTCCCTGAATGAGCAGATATGACCGTTCACCGAAATCGAAGATTTCTTTCGAATGGATTTCTTTAAAAGAAAATCCCGAAATACTTTGAATCTGTTTTGCAGACAGGCTACTTGGAGCAAGATGTACGTGAGCGTGAACAATGCTATCTTTAGCTTTCCCATAGCCACCGTTGCCAGTGCCGTTTTCCCATACCAAAATATTTGAACTGTTGTAAGTTAGATTTAAAATATATTTCATATCATCAATAACCTCAAACAGTTCCAACAATAAGTTGGGATTAGTCAATTCGCCTGTTGACATAATGTGATGAAACGGAATTACAAGAAAATAACCGTTAATAAATTGTCCTAAACCTGGCATTACAGCAAAATGGTCACTTCTATATGTGATACGATAATTACTTATCCTATCATCATAGAAATTTGCCTTCATATAGTTACAGTATTTGCAATCTGCAATAGAAGGGAAACCTGTGAGCCCGGAACTATTACTTTTATGATCACCGATATCTACATTATTTTTTTCGGCAATGTATTCAAATTGTTTCACAATGTCATGATTTATGTTTATAACATTAGTGAGTCCTGCTGAATCTGATGTAACAATCCGAACTTCTATAGCCAAGCTCCTGAATGATTCAGGAACTTCGCCACAACAAATGACACTTTTGTTGTGATGCCAAGCATCTAAAATTTGCTTAGCAGTAATGAAATCACTGCTAATTTTTACTGCCCCTTTAAAAACTAACTGGTTCATGATTTCCAGCAGATTTACTTCGCTAGGAATTATGAGTTTAATTAATTTCCGTGTCTCCTTTTTCATATTAAAAACCCCTTTCTGAAATTTTTTTACTATTTATATTATACTAAATTTTTTGTCATAATTCAACAAAATAAGCAAAAATTATGGCATTAAGGACTATCTCGCTTGCTGCTCTTTTTCCTTCTTTTCCATATATCTTTCAAAATCTTCGTTCGTAACAGTTAAAACAAAAGCATTTGGCATAGGAGCTTTATCCATATCTGGTAAAAAATTATCTCTAACTTGTCTTAATACACCGGCATGTGTTACTACTAAAATTCTATCTTCCGTTTTATAATTTTTAAATAAATCTTCAACAAAAGCACAAACTCTTTTTTTTACGGCAGAATATGGCTCGCTTTTAGGGGGATCGTAATATCCTTTTATATAGGATTGTATAAGGGCTTGGTCAATACTATCATGAGGTAAATTTTCCCAATCTCCTAGATACCTTTCTGCAATTCTTTTATCAATTATAGGAGTTTGACCTGGGATAACAGCATTTAAAGTTTGTACAGTTCTTTTTAAGGAAGAACAAATATAATGATCAAAATCTTCTGCAGTAAATTTAAAATTTTTTCTAGCAAGTTCTAATCCTTCTTTTGTAGTATCACAATCAGTTTGACCAGTAAATTTTCCGGCTGTATTTTGAGTAGTTTTAGCATGTCTCATAAAAGTGACAATTGGCATAATAAAACCTCCTTCCATTTTTACATATTTTACATAAACATTTTATATAGTTTTTGATTTTTTGTCAATAAAAGAATTTTTTAGTTATGACATTTTCCAAAAAATCACAACAAATTCATTGATTTTTTCATCAATTTATGATATAGTATATATAAAATAAATTCAAGGAGTCTCCTATGCAAGAAAAAGAATTTGAAAAAGAAGAAAAAGTAGTAGACCTAAAGGGAACAATCGAATCATTTATCGAAGAAGAACCACCAGAGTTATCCCAAGAAGAAGCCATAAAAGCTTATAAAGATGGAAAAATAGAATATCCTAAAAAAAGAAAAAAAAGCGCAACATCTGATGAGGAAGAAAATCAAGATGATGAGCATATGAAAAGAGTAAAACAACAATTACTAGAGTCTCTAGAAAGAGTAAAGACACTAGAAAAGAAAATATTCGAAGAAAAAGAAAATAACTTAAAAAACATAAAAGTAAAACCAAATAACCAAAAAACGAAAAATAGAGAACAAGTAATTGAACAAATGAGAGAAAAAATGCAAGATGAAAAAGGAAGAAGTCGATAACTATGAACTTACTATTAAGAGAGTTAGAGCAAAGCAAAAAATTTAACGAATTAATAAAAAATATAGAAAACAAAAAAAGCCCGATAGCAATATCGGGCTTAACAAGCGTTGCAGAAGCATCTATGCTAAGTTTCATGGTAGAAAAAATCAAAAGACCAATTCTTCTTGTAACCTATAATGAGGTGCAAGCACAAAAACTACTAAATGATTTCAAATTTTTCACAGACAAAGTCCTATTTTTGCCCAAAAAAGACATCATAACTTATGATTATGTAGCCGAAAGCAAAAACTTACCTTATGAAAGAATTGAAGTCTTAAACAAAATCTATAAAAACCAAAGCGGAATCATTGTTACTTCCATCGAAACGATAAAGCAAAAAATCATTTCCAAAGAAACACTTTACAAAAATGTATTAAACTTTAAAATAGGAGATAGGTGTAACCTAGAGGAACTAAAACAAAAACTAGTAGATTTAGGCTACCAAAGATTTGACCTAATTGATGGAAGAGGAGAATTTAGTATCAGAGGGGGAATTATTGATATAGCCATCAATGAAACCACCGGTATTAGAATCGAACTATGGGGAGACGAAATCGATTCCATTAGGCGTTTTAATATCATAAGTCAAAGGTCAACAGATAACCTAGAAAAAATAGAAATTTTCCCTGCTCATGAATACATCCTAGAAACATCGTTAGAACAAGTTGTAAAAAACATAAATCAAACCATATATGGACAAAAATTAAGTGAAAAAATAGAAAAAGATATCGAACAAATCCAAAACGGAGAATATATTAGCAAAATAGATCGTTATTTTGATTCATTTTACCAAAAACAAGAGACCATATTAGAATATTTAAGTAATCAATATTTAGTATGTATTGATGAAATAACCAAAGTAACACAAAGAAGTGAAGCGATAGAAAATGACAATGAAACAACAATAAAAGCACTGATAGAAAAAGAAAGAATCATACCAGATAGCCTAAAAAATTACATAGGAATAGAAGAGTTCAACCAAATTTGTCAAAATCATCAAACCATCTATTTAGACAAACTCGATAATCAATACAAAAATGGAATCGAAAAATACAATTTTCCTTGTAAAGAACTTCAATATTTTAAAAGTGGAATGGATTTATTTATCCAAGACATCCAAAACTTTCAAAAAGAAGACAAAAAGATTTATATTGTAGTAGAAACAAAAGAAAAAGCGGAAAAAATCGAAAAACTATTAGAAGAAAATGAAATTTCATCTATGATTCAAGAAACATTAAATCATACAATTATTAATCAAGGTTCCAAAACAGTTACCATAGCACTTGGCAGATTATCCACAGGATTTTTTTGTTTGGATTTAAATCAAATTATTATGGTAGCAAGTGACCTAGTAGAAGCAAGAAGAACAAAAAAACATAAAAGTGAAACTTTTAAACAAGGAGAAAAAGTTGTATTTGCAGACTTGAAAATAGGAGACTATGTTGTTCATAGAAAATATGGGATAGGAGTTTACATTGGCGTTAATACCATAACAGCAGATGGTATCACAAGAGATTATATCAAGCTAAAATATGCAGGAGACGATATTTTATATATTCCAACTAACTCATTAGATGAAATCAGAAAATATGTTGGGGGAGAAGAAATTAACTTAAAGCTTAATAAACTTGGTTCAAAAGATTGGGAAAAAACAACTGCCAAAGTAAAAAATAATTTAAGAGCAGTAGCCAAAGAACTTATCGAACTTTACGCTAGACGTGAAAAAGCAAAAGGATTTGCCTTTTCCAAAGATACTGAATGGCAAAAGCAATTTGAAGAAGCCTTTCCTTATGTCGAAACAGATGACCAATTACGTTGTATCGAAGAAGTAAAAAAGGATATGGAAAATGAAAAACCAATGGATCGTCTGCTTTGCGGAGATGTAGGCTATGGAAAAACCGAAGTTGCCATAAGAGCAGCCTTTAAAGCAGTTATGGATCATAAACAAGTCGTATATCTTGCACCAACCACCGTTTTAGCAAAACAGCAATACGAAACCTTTCAAGAAAGAATGAAAGATTTTCCGATAAAAGTAGATTTATTAAATCGATTTAGAACTACAAAAGACAAAAATAGAATCATCAAAGAACTAAAATTAGGAGAAATTGATATTGTAATCGGAACGCATAAGTTATTAGGAAAAGATATACAATTTAAAGACTTAGGACTTCTTATCATCGATGAAGAGCATCGATTTGGTGTAAAAGCAAAAGAAAAAATCAAACAATACAAAACCAGTGTGGATGTGCTTACCATGACAGCAACGCCAATTCCAAGAACGCTTCATATGTCGATTGTTGGGGTAAGAGATATGTCAGTTATTTATGAACCACCACAAAACAGAAAACCAGTACAGACCTATGTTTTAGAATATGACGAAGAAGTAATCAAAGAAGCCATTATAAAAGAATTAGAACGAAATGGTCAAGTATTCTATTTATTTAATAAAGTAGAAGATATTATGTTAAAAGCCGATAAAATTTCCAGATTAGTTCCAGAAGCAAAAGTAGGATTTGCCCATGGACAAATGACAGGAACAGAAATAGAAGACATTATGAATGACTTTGTAGAAGGAACCATCAATGTACTAGTATGTACAACGATCCTGGAATCCGGAATTGATATACCAAATGCCAATACCATCATCATAGAAAATGCAGATAGAATGGGATTAGCACAGCTTTATCAATTAAGGGGAAGAGTAGGAAGATCAGACAGACAAGGTTATAGCTATATTACTTATCGAAAAGACAAAATGTTATCCGAAGTAGCCGATAAGCGTTTAAAAGCCATAAAAGAATTCACAGAATTTGGTTCTGGATTTAAAATTGCCATGCGTGACTTAGAAATAAGGGGAGCAGGAAGCTTAATTGGAGAAATCCAACACGGTCATTTAGAAGAAGTTGGCTATGACACCTATTGCAGGATTCTAGACGAAGTATTAAAAGAAGAGCAAGGAATAACCGTTGAGGAAGATATTGAATGTCAAATTGATTTAAATGTAACAAGTTTTATACCAGATGACTATATTTCAGACCAAAATCAAAAAATAGAAATCTACCAAGATATTGCACTTTGTAAAACTGAAGATGACATTAGAAATGTCATTGACGAGGTAATTGACCGCTTTGGAAACATGCCAGATGAAATAGAAAATTTACTAGAAATATCAAGAATAAAAAGTTTAGCCAAAGAAAAATTTCTAACCAAAATCCAAAGTAAAGGAAATAGTGTTGTATTTACCTATGATACCAATAAATTTGATCATACTTGCTTATCTGATTACATCCAAAAATATGGAAACCGAATCAAATTCTCTTCTGGTATCAAACCAATGATAACACTAAAAATAGAAAAACAAGGAGAAAAAGGATTACTACAAGAAGTTAAAGAATTTTTAAAATAAAACTTGTATATTAGGTTTAAATGTGATATATTATAGTAGTAAAAGCTTATATAAGGGGGCTAGTTTGTGGAAGAACAAGAACTAGAATATAAAAAAACAATTTTAATAGTGGATGACGAGAGAATGATTTTAAATTTATTATCTTGTAATCTAATCAAGGAAGGGTACAATGTCATAGAAGCAAAAGATGGATTAGAAGCGGTCAATATGGCACAAGAAAAAAAGCCAGATTTAATCTTGCTAGACATTATGCTTCCAAAATTGGATGGATTATCGGTATGTAAAAGAATCAAAAATATGATGAATGTTCCAATACTTATGGTAACTGCTAAAGACGACGAGCTAGACAAAATCGTAGGGCTAGAATTAGGAGCAGATGATTATATAACCAAGCCATTTAGTATTAGAGAATTACTTGCTAGAGTAAAAGCCAATTTAAGAAAAGCGGACATCATTTCCAATATAGAAAACGAAAAAAAGGAGCAAGAAGAGGAAGCATCATCTGAATTAAAAAGAACCAATATTATAAAAGTAGGTGTATTAACACTAGATTTAGATCGATTCGAAGTTATGGTAAATGATAAAGTAATAGATTTAACATTAAGAGAATTTGAAGTACTAAAATTTTTAGCTTCCGATCCTGGTCAGGTAATAACCAGAGAAACCCTACTTGAAAAAGTATGGGGATATGAATACTATGGAGACATAAGAACCGTTGATGTAACGGTAAGACGTATTCGCGAAAAAATAGAAAAAGACACCTCTAATCCAAAAATATTAATTACCAAAAGGGGAGTAGGCTATTATATAGCAACCTAAAACAATAAGAAAAAGAGCTTAATAAAAAATCTATTAAGCTCTTTATTAATAAATGAAAAACACTTTCACGAAATAGATTCAAATATATATTTTTAACATAGAATTACATGGCAAGAAAAGGAAGAAAGGAAAATTAAAAATATGGAAATTATTTTAGGTAAAACAGCCGGTTTTTGTTATGGAGTAAAAAGAGCTGTTGATGGAGCAAAAGAAGATATTAAGACAAATGAAAATATATATTGTTTAGGAGAAATCGTTCATAATCAAAGTGTCATAAAAAAGCTAACAGACAAAGGAATTAAATTTGTAGAAAATATAGAAGAAGTAAAAGATAAAATTATTATAAGAGCACATGGAACTTCCAAAGATATATACGAAAAGTTAAAGCAAAAAGGAATTGAAATAAAAGATTTAACCTGTCCAAATGTGCTAAGAACTCATATCATAGCAGAAGATTATAGCAAAAAGGGTTACTTTATTATTTTAATTGGCATCAAAAATCATCCAGAAGCAATTGGAACAATTAGTTTTTGTGGGAATTTATCTTTTTTAATACAAGAAAAAGAGGATATACCAGAATGTTTAAAAAAGATAAAACAATCACATGTTAATGATATTTTAATTATGGCACAAACTACTTATAATTCCCAAAAATTTGATGATATGGTTGAAATCTTACGAAATGAATTAAAAGATAAACAGATAGACATACAAAAAACAATATGTCATGCTACTGAAATAAGACAAAAAGAAACATTAGAAATAGCCAAAAAAGTGGAAGCCATGATAATTGTAGGAGACAGGAAAAGTTCCAATACAAGCAAACTCTATGATATAGCAAAAGAACATTGTAAGAAAGTATTTTTTGCACAAAATGTGGAAGAATTAAATTTAGAAGAATTAGAAGGAATTCAAAAAATAGGAGTTATGGCAGGAGCTTCAACACCAAAAGAAGATATAGAAGAAATTATAAAAAAGATAAGGAGTAAAAATTTATGCCAAGTTTAAAGAGAAAAAATGGAGTTACTTTGCTTGCACTTATCATTATGATTATTGTTATACTTATACTGGCAGGAGTTTCATTAACCGAAGGAACAAGGCTTATCAAAAAGACCAAGGTAGAAAATATCATGACAAACATGATTACGATAAGAGCAAAGGCAAAAGTATATGCAGAAGAAGTAAATGCTGAAATTTGGGATATGGCAGAGGAAAGCAAAAGTACAGAAAGACAAAAATTATATTTAGAAAAATACAATATGTCAGTACCAAGTAATCAAACAGAATTAATTTCAAAGGTAAATAGTAGCATAAACGATGAAAATGGTTGTGAATGTTATGAAATAACAAAAGAAACATTGAGAACTATGGGATTAAATGAATTAGTGGACCAAACCAATAATGGAGATTATATTGTGGTATATAATGCAAAAGATTATACCACCTTAGAAATCATTTATCAGCCAGGAATCGAGTACAACGAAACCACCTATTATACTTTATCGGCTATACAACCAGAATTAGAAGAACCATGAAAATAAGATAAAACTAGGAGAAAGCAACCATGAAAGAAAAAGAAGAAGCAAGACTCATAAAATTAAAAGAAATTGAAAAAGGATTTTTCAATCGAGGAATTCATTTTATAGCAGGAATTGATGAAGCAGGACGCGGGCCATTGGCAGGTCCTGTTGTTGTTGCATCTGTAATATTAGACCCAAATTCTATGATCGAAGGAATCAATGATTCCAAAAAGATTTCAGAAAATAAGAGAGAAAAACTGTATGACATCATAACAAAAGAAGCAATTAGTTATGGTGTTGGAATTGTAACACAAGATGAAATCGATGAAATAAATATTTTACAAGCAACCAAAAAAGGGCTCACCATGGCAATTCAGCAGATGGAAACAAAACCAAACCTTATACTAGTAGATGCCTTAAATGGAATTGATACATTAGGAATTCCTTATCAGTCTATTATAAAAGGAGATGCGAAATGTTATTCGATTTCAGCAGCTTCTATTATTGCGAAAGTCACAAGAGATAGGATTATGAGAGAATGGGACAAAGTTTACCCAGAATATGGTTTTGCTTCTCATAAGGGATATGGCACGGCCAAACATATCGCAGCCATAAAAGAATATGGACCTTGTCCTTTACATAGAAGGTCTTTTATTAAGAACATTGTTTCATAAAAAGGAGAAATTTGTTTATGAATATTTTAGATATAATAGCTAAAAAAAGAGACGGCAAAGTTTTAAGTAAAGAAGAGATTGATTTTTTTGTGCAAGGCTATACCAAAGGAGAAGTTATGGATTATCAGGCAGCTGCTTTGATTATGGCAATTTATATAAATGGTATGACAGATGATGAATTATTGGAACTTACATTTAGTATGGCACATTCAGGAGAAATTTTAGATTTAGCAGAATTTGGAGAAGCGGTTGTCGACAAACATAGTACAGGAGGAGTAGGAGATAAAGTATCCATTGTATTACTTCCTATGATTGCATCTCTTGGAATTCCAGTTGCTAAAATGTCTGGAAGAGGACTAGGATTTACAGGGCGGAACCGTAGATAAATTAGAGGCAATACCAGGCTATACTACAGATGTAGATATCCAACAATTCAAAGAAAATGTCCATAAAATCGGAATTAGTATGATTGGTCAAACCATGAATTTAGCGCCAGCAGATAAAAAACTATATGCGTTGAGAGACGGAATCGCTTGTGTAGAAAACATTCCACTAATTGCCTCTAGTATTATGAGCAAAAAAATAGCTTCTGGTGCCAATAAAATTGTATTAGAAGTAACTTATGGAAAAGGGGCCTTTATGAAGAGTCTAGCAGATGCCAAACGTTTAGCTGATAAAATGGAAAAACTAGGAGAGCTAGCAAATTTACAAGTAAAAAGTGTATTTACACCAATGGATGAACCAATTGGGTATGCCATTGGCAATACTTTAGAAGTCATAGAAGCAATTCAATTTTTAAAAGGAAATGATATGCCACAAGATTTAAAATCAATTGTATTAGAATTAGGAAGCCAAATGATGAAACTGGTAGGTTTTGGAGAAAATTTACAAGAAAATAAAACCAAACTGTTAGAAACGCTACAAAATGGTACAGCATTTCATAAATTTAAACAATTAGTACAAAATCAAGGTGGCGATATTTCTTATTTAGAGCACCCAGAAAAATTTGAACAAGCAACCTATCAAATCGATGTTACAAGTCAAAAAAAGGGTAGGGTTCAAGAAATCAATGCAGAACACATCGGGAGACTTGCGTGTTTCTTGGGAGCAGGAAGAATGAAAAAAGAAGATCCAATCGATAAGGCTGTTGGGATTGTATTACATAAAAAAGTAGGAGATTTTGTAAAAGAAGGAGATGTGTTAGCTACGCTATATGCAAATGATAAAACAAAAGTAGATGTAGCAGTTCAAAAATTGGAAAGTATTTTTTGTATTTAATATAGGCTTTTTAGAAAGTAATTGCTATTCGTATAAGGCTAGGGGGGCTGGGCATATTTTTCTTCTTGCTCTGAATTTTGCCCATTCCATAGGCCAAGACCCCGCACACCCACTCTTTCCCA
>CALXRH010000053.1 GCA_944390625.1 uncultured Clostridia bacterium | reverse complement strand
ATATAGTTGGAGTCATATTGAACACTTGGTCTTGTCTGGCTGTTAAATATGATGTAGGTTCCATAATTCTTCCCCCTTCCTTCTGGGTTACTATAATAAATGAATTATCAATATTTGTCAAGCTTTTCCTGCTTGAATGCAGGATAAACGCATGAGTTTATAAAACTTATGTGTTTTTTTTATGTATGATAATGTATAATGAAGAAAAGGATAAAAAGAAAATGAGTAGAAAAAGCAGTAAATTGAACGAAATGAGTAAAATATTCAATGAAATAGATATAGAATTTAAAGAACTAAATAATGAAGGAATCAGAGATATGATCACAATAGTAAAAAAGCAAGAAGATACAAGATATAGACCTAATGTAAAACATAAAATGGAGGATATTATACTCATTACATTATTTGCAGTATTGGCAAAATGTAATGAGTGGACAGAAATAGAGTCTTTTGCAAGAAAAAAAGAAAAATGGTTAAGACAGTATTTAGAATTACCTAATGGAATTCCATCGCACGATACAATTCAAAGGGTTATTTCGATATTAAATCCACAAACATTATATGCAGATACCATTAATTATCTTATACAAAAAATAGATAGTATAACGAACAAAACAACAAACGAAAAAGATATTCTAAGTATGGATGGGAAAACAAGTAATGGTTCCAAAAGAAATACAGGAATCAATCAAGAAGAAAAAGGAGTAAATACAATGAGTGTATATTCTACTAGCTATGGTATCAGTTTAATACAAGATTATATAGAAGAAAAGTCTAATGAGATACCAATGGGGCCAAAGTTATTAGAAAAACTAAATTTAAACAATTGTGTTGTAACAGCAGATGCATTAAATACTCAAGTAGATACTATAAAAGCAATACTGAAAGGAAAAGCGGATTATGTTTTGCCAGTAAAAGAAAACCAAAAATCAACTCATGAAGAAATAAAAGAATACTTTGAAGATAAAGAATTTTTAGAAGTAGTCCAAAAAGAAAATTATAAAAAGTTAGTAGAAAAAGAACATAATGGAATAGTAACAAGAGAATATTATTTAACAAATGATATAAACTGGATGACTAAAAAAGAAAAATGGCCAGGATTAAGATCAATAGGATTAGCGAGAAATACAATAGAAAGAAATAATAAAATTCTTGTAGAAGATAGATATTATATAGTAAGTTTTTCTAATGATATAGAATTATTTTCCAAGAGTGTACGAAGTGAATGGGGAGTTGAAAATAATTTACATGCACCATTAGATATAGTATTTAAAGAAGATACTAATAAAACATTAGAAAAAAATGGTGCAAAAAATTTAGGAATAATAAGGAGGATCGCATTAGCAATTTTAAAATTTGTTCAAACTTATTACAAAAAAAGTTTAAATTTAATTAGAACTGATTTAGCTTTTGATTTTGAAAATGAAATAGATAATATTTTTAAATTGTTAGATGTAGAAGGCTTAAAGAAGTTAAAAAACACATAAGTTTTATAAACTCATGCGTTTATCCTGGTTCTAAGATAAAAGGATTATATGATAATGTCTTAAGTGTTAGTATTTGATTATGTCTTTAAAGTACCGTAGAATACATCACTTGGAGGAATATGAGAAAGGTTGAATTAAGAATGAACGAACAAATGAAATATGAAGTGATCAAAGATTTAGTAGATTATAATAAAAATAAAAACAGAGCTAGTAAAAAGATCGGTTTATCAAGAAGACAAATTTATAGTTGATTTAATGATAAAAAGGATTTAACATTGATTATCTTCAATTTGGTAGAATTGTACTTTAATGTTCATGCGAAAACGCACTTAAAAACCAATTTACAAATATTTTTTAGTTACTTAAAAAAGCGCTTTTTTGGTTTCAAGGAAAATTTATGCTAAAACTAGTATACTTTTGCAGTAGAATGTGATATATTCTTTCTAGAAGAGAAATATTGTGCAGAGTGTAATTAGTAAAAAAATATATTGGTTATTTTCGACGTAAAATAACTTTGTATAAACCCAAAAGCCATGGATCAGGATTTTAGGCAAGAAAGGAATAGGTGGTTTAATAGAATAATATATTAAGACAAATAGAAAAATGATGGAAAAGAGAGTTCAATCTATAAGATTGGCGATGTAAACAAAAATGAAAAAAATTGCTTGGATGATTGCTATTATAGCAATGCTTCCATTTACAGTTAATGCTACTTCGGAAGAAAATATAATTCAGAAAGATATAAATAGTTTGGATAGATATTTTACTTTTACTATGAGAATTAGTGCCTCGAGTGAAAGTGATTACAGATATTATAGTGCTCGAAACCCTTATTATAAAGCTGGGATGAGAATGCCTAATTGTACAACTTATGCTTATGGAAGGTTTTGGGAGGTTTATGGAGATGAACCTCAGTATCCATTAACTCTTGCCAAACATCCTTCAGTAATATATTGGTATGCAAAAAATGATGCAAATTGTGCTTATAGAAATCACGTTGGATTACAACCGGGTTTAGGAGCTATTGCTGTTTGGAG
>CALXRH010000052.1 GCA_944390625.1 uncultured Clostridia bacterium | reverse complement strand
AATAATAGTTAAAACTTTAAATAAATATGGATGTATAGAGGTATTACTTCCAACATTACAACCAGATACTATTTGGAAAAATTCAGGAAGATATGATGGATATGTAAATGATGGAACCATGTTAATTACAGAATCCAACAAAGGTACCTTCTGCTTAGCACCAACAGGAGAAGAGGCAATGCTTGAATTTGCTAGGGAAAAACTAAAATCTTACAAAAATTTACCAGTAACTTATTACCAAATTGGAGAAAAATACAGAAACGAAATCAGAACCAGAGGATATTTATTAAGAGGAAAAACATTTCCAATGTTAGATGCCTATAGTTTTGATGTGGATGAAGAATCGATGGCAAAATCTTATGAAAATGTAAGAAAAGCGTTTTTAGAAATATTTGAAAAAATAGGCCTAAAAGTTATTCCAATTGTAGCAGATAATGGAGCTATGGGAGGCAAAAAATCAGAAGAATTTATGCTAATATCGGAACAAGGAGAAGATAAAATTTTATATGATGAAAAAACCGGAATAGGATTAAATACAGAAATATTAGAAAGAGAAGATTATCAAGAATATCTAAAAAACGAATATCAAATAACCGATATCTCTAATCTTAAAGAAATAAGAGCAATGGAATTAGGTCATATTTTCCAATTAGGAACGAGGTATTCTGAAATGATGAATGGAAAATACATTGACCAAACGGGCAAAGAAAAATTATATTATATGGGATGTTATGGAATTGGAGTTAGTAGAACGCTAGCAGCTTTATATGAGCAATGCACAGCAAAAGATAAAAATAATATGCCATGTGGATTTGTATTGCCAAAATCGGTTGCACCATATACTATGCAAATTGTAGTAAAACAAGAAAATGAAGAAAAGAAAAAAATGGCAAATGATTTATATCATTTATTAACATCCAATGGAATTTCTGTTATTTTAGATGATAGAGAAAATATAACAATTGGTGCTAAAATAAAAGATGTTAAAATTTTAGGAACACCATACATGGTAGTAATAGGGGATAAACAAGAAGGAGACTTATTAGAACTAGAAAACAATTTAACAGGTGAAATAACAAAGGTAACAACAGAAGAATTAATTCAAAAATTAAAATAAATATTCATAAAATAGCAAGAAAAATCTTGCTATTTTTTTGCATTTATTGTAAAATATTTAAGCAAAAGAAGGTGAGAAAATGAATATCAGCAAAGATGGAAAAACCTTATACTTTTCAAATGAAGAAATTGATCATGATACCAATGGAGAAAAAAAGGTTTTTGTAACCAAAAGAATTAATGGAAAAGAAAGTCATGTAAAAGCTTCAAAAAATAATCCAAAACATCTAAAACAGGAAGAAGAAAGCCCATTTGATTTTAATCATGAAATTGTAATAGGTGTAAATGTAAAAGAAGATAAACAAGAAAAAGATGAACCAAAAAGAAAAAATAAAAGTAAAAAAACAACAAAAAAGCAGCCAAAAAAATATCCTAAAAATCAAAAACAACAGCCAAACAAAAAAAGAAAACAGAAAAAATCGAGGAAGAAAATACTAGCAATTATTAGTAGCATTCTATTAATAGCAATTGTAATAATATTTGCTTTAACAGCACCAATATTTAATATAACCGACCTACAAGTACAAGGAAATGAAAAAATTTCGGCAGAAACAATTATAAGCTTAGCAGGACTAAAAAAAGGAGAAAACATATTTCGATTTAATCAATCCATTGTTCAAAATATAAAAGAAAACACCTATGTCGAAAGTGTCGAAATAACAAGAAAACTACCAGGAACAGTAATTATTTCAATCGAAGAAAGAAAAGTCAAATACCAAATCAATTTCATTAATAGTTATGCCTATATTGACAAAAATGGATATATATTAGAAAATTCTACAGTGAAACAAGAAGTACCTGTTTTAGTGCGGATTATCAATCACAGAAGATGAAATGTTAAATAAAGAAAGGCTAAAAACAGAAGATTTAGAAAAGCTAAATCAAATAACCAAAATAATGGAAGCTGCCAAAACCATTAATATCGATGGTATTATTACAGAAATAAACACCGAAGAAGAAAACAATTATAAACTCTATTTAGATAGTAAAAGCAAAACCATATATATAGGAGACACATCCAATCTAACAAACAAAATGTTATATGTACAAAAGATTTTAGAAAATGAAGAAGGAAAATCTGGAACAGCTTTTGTAAATGGAGATATTAGTTCAGGATTTAAACCATACTTTAGAGAAGAATAAACAAAATATTACATAAATAAATAAGTATAAACCATAAAGGGAAAAGGAGGAATTCGTACATGAACAAAAAAGTAGAGACAATTATGCTGGCACTTATGTGTTTTGTATTAACTATAGGAATTGTAGTTCAAATCAATTCTGTTAACAATAATGGAATAACCGTTACAGGAAATCAAGCGGAAAGTAATTTAAAATCCCAAGTATTAAAAATGAAAGAAAAATATGAAAATCAATATGCCGAATTAGAAAAAGCGGAAAAAGAACTAGAAAAAGTAAGACAACAAGCAACAAGTAGTAATACAGAATTGGAAGAATTAGAAAGCAAAATAAAAGAATATAATATTTTACTAGGCAATACAGATGTAACAGGGCAAGGAGTAACCGTTACGCTTACAGACGGAAAACAAGATTTACAGTTATTAGATGCGCAAAATTTAATTGTTCATGCAGAAAATGTATTAGCCGTTGTAAATGAATTAAAAAATGCCGGAGCAGAAGCGATTTCTATTAATGGAGAAAGAATTGTAAATACAACAGCCATATCTTGTGATGGAAATGTCATTGTAGTAAATGGTGAAAAAATAAGCTCACCTATCCAAATTACGGCGATAGGATTACCAGAAATGTTAGCTACATTAAATAGACCAGGGGGAACTTTAGAAAAATTTGAGAGTTATGGCAAGATTGTAGAATTGAAAAAAAGTACGAATTTAGAAATACCAAAATATACGGGAGTAATAAGTTTTAAATATGCCCAAACAATTGAGTAGTAAGGAGAAAAGTGAATGAAAAAAGGAAAAATAATTATGACAGTTACCATTGGCATAGTTTGTTTTTTGCTAGTAATGATTATTTTTATGCAATTTAAAGTTGTACACGAAACAGAGGAAACCAATATTGACACCATGCAAGAGGCAGAACTAAGGCAAGAACTTGCAAATTGGAAGACCAAATATGAAGAAACGAAACAAAAATATGACGAAACAACCAGCACACTAGAATCTTATAAAGAAGAGAGTGCATCAGATAGCCAAACCAAACAAACACTAGAAAAAGAAGTAAAAGATTTGGAGCTTGCTCTTGGAAAAACAGATGTAGAAGGTGCCGGAATTATCATTTCCTTATCGGAAAAGTCAGAAGAAGAATTAGAAGAGGAAGAGGAAATAAAGCCTATTGTTGCAGAAGATTTAATTTATATTGTCAATTATTTAAAAGATGCTGGAGCAGAAGCTATTTCGATTAATGATGAAAGAATTGTAAACACGACAGATATTGCAGACATAGGCAATTCGATAAAAATCAATAGTAAGCATTTAAGAACAAGTTCCTATACCATAAAAGCAATCGGGAATAGTTCTTATTTAGAAAGTAGTATTTCTGGAAAAGGCGGATATGCCGAACAACTGGATATTACAGGAATCAAAGTGGAAATTCAAAGACAAAATAAAATACAAATTTCAAAATATGAGGGTAATTTTGAAATAAAATATATGCAAGAGGCAGAAACAGAAAACTAGAAAGTGAGGAGAAAAGAAAATGATATTTATAGCGATTTTAATAGGTTGTATTTTAGGAGCGATTGTTGGAATTAATATACCAGTTATATCTTATTCCTATTCAAGTTATTTGGCAATTGCAATTATTGCAGCACTTGATTCTGTATTTGGAGGAATTACCGGAACTTTAAAAGGAGAATTTGATTTTAAAGTATTTATATCAGGATTTTTCTGCAATAGTATTCTTTCCATACTTCTTACTTATTTAGGAAACAAACTAAATGTAGATATTTATTTAGCAGCTATTGTTGTATTTGTTGGAAGAATGTTTTTAAACTTAACCATTATAAGAAAATATTATATCGACAAATGGTCAAAAAAATGGGAAGAATATAAAATTAGAAAAACCAATAAAATTCAAGAAGAACAAAAATAAGATTACATAAAATTCCAAAAAATGGAAGAAAAACATTACAAATTTATTACAAAAATATTACAAAATTATAACAAATTCTATTGACATTTGTCCAAAAATGTAATATATATAAACCTAGAAAATTTAAATTGAAAATATGGAGGAATTATCTTGGCAATAGGAGATATCATAGTGGGCATAGACATTGGAACAACCAAAGTTTGTTTAGGTGCTGGCGAAGTAAACAACTTTGGACAAATAGAAATCATATGTTGCACTTCATATAAATGTAATGGATTAAAAAAAGGCAAGATAGTCGACGAAGATGATATAAGTTTAAGTATTGCAAAAACTATCAAGCAAGCAGAAGAAGAAACCGAATTAAAAATCAATTCAGCTTATGTAACTATTCCAGGAAAATATGTAACAATCGTGCAAAATAGTGTGCAAAAAGAAGTAAAAGACAAATTTACAGGAGTAACTCATAAAGACTTACAAAATGCTATTATGCAAGTAAAAGATATCGAAGTACCAGAAAACAAAATATTGATTGATGTAGCAATCAACCAAGTAATGTTAGACAATGGAAAAATTGTTACAGACCCGGTAGGAAGTTTAGCATCCACATTTACCATAAATGCACAAGTTATACTTGCCGAAAAAGATTATGTAAGAAAACTAACCAGTATATTTAGAAAAGCAGGTGTAGAAATAGATGGCATCATTCCAGTAGCTCTTGCAGAAAGAAACCTAGTATTAGACAAAAACGAACTTTATGACAATGTAATGCTTCTAGATGTTGGGGCTGAAAATACGGACATAGGAGTATTTGAAGGAGATGTATTTAAATATACCAACACAATTCCTTTAGGAGGAAATAACATAACACATGACATAGCACTTGTTTTAAATATATCGGAAGAAGAAGCTGAAAAACTAAAAAGGCAATATGGTTTAGCCTTAAAATCCTTTATTGACAATGACAATGAAATCATGTTAAACACATGTACAGATGAATCAAGAAGTAAAGTAATCAAAAGTTCAGAATTAATTGAAATTATGGAAGCCAGAATTGAAGAAATATTTTCAATTATCAATAAAGACATAACCAATCAAGGATTAAAATCAAGAATCAACAATGTAATTCTAACAGGACAAGGAATTACCAATATCAATAAAAGTGATGTGGCAGGAAAAATTGCACTCAATATCCCTGTAAAAATATCAACAGGAAGAGCAGTAAGTACAGTAAAACCAGAATTTAGAACGAGTTATGCGTTAATTCGATATATAGCATCAAGACCTTTTGCCAAATCTGTATCAAGTAAAATTGATACCAATTCAAAAGAAAATTTTTGGAAAACAATGGTTTCAAGAATAAAAGAATTTTTTTATAGCTAAAAAATAGCAAAAAGTTTTAAAAAAGGTATAAATAACTTAAAAGTTTAAGGGAGGAAAATAAATTATGATGGATTATGATGATAACAGTAACCTAACCATGATGGATGGAACTGCAACAATTAAAGTAATAGGGGTAGGAGGAGCTGGAAATAACGCAGTTAATCGAATGCTAGATATAGGAATTAAATCAGTAGACTTTATTGCAGTCAATACAGATAGACAAGCATTAGCCAAATCAAAAGCTAGTACAAAAATTCAAATTGGAGAAAAAATAACAAGAGGACTTGGCGCAGGAGCAAACCCAGATATTGGAGCACAATCAGCAGAAGAAAGTAAAACCGAACTTTCAGAAGTACTAAGAGGAGCAGACATGGTATTTGTTACAGCAGGAATGGGAGGAGGAACCGGTACAGGAGCCGCTCCAATCGTAGCTGGAATTGCCAAAGAAATGGGAATCTTAACAATAGGGGTTGTTACCAAACCATTTACCTTTGAAGGAAAAAAACGTTTAGCACAAGCAGAACGTGGAATTGAAAGTTTAAAATCAAAAGTAGATACTTTAATTGTTATACCAAATGATAAATTGCTACAAATCATTGACAGAAAGACATCCATGTCAGAAGCATTCTTAATGGCTGATGATGTATTAAGACAAGGTGTACAAGGTATATCAGACCTAATAACAGTAACTGGAACGGTAAACTTAGATTTTGCTGATGTAAAAACCATCATGTTAAATACAGGAATGGCACACATGGGAACAGGACATGCATCAGGAGAAAACAAAGCAGAAGATGCTGCAAAAGAAGCCATACAAAGTCCATTACTAGAAACATCCATTGAAGGAGCTAGAGGTGTTATTATTAACATAACAGGTGGTGAAGATTTAGGGCTACAAGAAGTAAACACAGCGGCAGAATTAATCCAACGCAGTGTAGACCCAGAAGCAAACATAATCTTTGGAACTGTTATCGACCCAGACATGAATGATGAAATCAAAATAACAGTAATTGCAACAGGTTTTGATCAACCAGATGAAATAAAAACGCCAAGATTAGAACCAGTTGGAGCTAGCTCAAAACCATGGGAAAAGAAAGTAAGTTCGATACCATCGAATCAAGATTTAAGTGCTTCTCAAAATGATTTAGATATACCATCCTTTTTAAGAAAAAATAAAAATAAAACCATATAATAAAAAAGCAATAGGACAATCTATTGCTTTTTCATTTTAGGTTTAGAAATTAAAGAGGCAATATAGCCAAAGAAAACAGCTGCGGCGATTCCTCCGGCACTTGCTTTTAAGCCACCAGTAAAAACGCCTAAAAGTCCCGTCTCCTTCACGGCCTCAATTGTACCTTTGGCTAAATTATTACCAAATCCAAGTAAAGGAACCGTTGCTCCGCATCCTGCAAAATCTACTAAGTATTGATAAATGCCAAGCCCTCCTAAAATCGTACCAATTGTAACAAACAAAACCAAAATTCTTGCTGAGGTAAGTTTGGTTTTATCTAATAAAATCTGACCAACGACACAAATTAAACCACCAACGATAAAACAGCGAAGTAAAAGCATCCAATCAAAATTTTGCCAAAAATCCATCATCTTATCAAATCCTTTCTTTTTTTTCTCATTGGGGACAGACCCTTTCACAAAAGGGACAGACCCTTTCGCGAAAGGGTCTGTCCCTTTTGTGAAAGGGTCTGTCCCCAATGAGAAAAATTATAAAATTTCTATCGAAATAGCCTGTGCAATTCCAGGTATAGATTCTCCTTGTTGCGAACTCATAGAATTCATCAAAGCGCCGGTAGCAATCAAGAGAATTTTTTTTAGTTTTTTTGTTTTTAGTTGTTCAAATAAATAACCAGAAAATACGCTGGCACAACAACCACAACCACTGCCACCAGAATGAGTATCTTGCGTGGATTTATCAAAAATTAAAACCCCACAATCATTGTAAACGGACTTAATATTATATCCTGCATTTTGACATAGTTCAATCAAAATATCTTTTCCAATATGACCTAAGTCTCCGGTTAGAATAGCATCATAATAACTTGGTTTTCTGCCAGTATCAGAAAAATGTGTCATTAATGTATCAAAAGCAGCAGGAGCCATAGCTGCCCCCATGTTATTGGCATCTTTGATTCCCATGTCGACAATTTTTCCGGTGGTAATATGGGTAATATACGGACCAGTGCCTGTTTTAGCAAGTATAGCACTACCACAGGCTGTAACGGTCCACTGAGCAGTTGGTGGCCTCTGATTTCCAAGCTCTAATGGAAATCGAAATTGTCTTTCTGAACTACAAAAATGACTAGAAGCACTACATATGGCATAATTGATACCACCTTCTAAAAAAACAGAGGCAAGTTGAAGACCTTCTACGAAAGTAGAACAAGCACCAAAAATACCGTAAAAAGGAACATTCAGTTCACGAAGGCCGAAGCTGGAAGAAATACATTGATTTAGTAAATCACCTGCAAAACAGTATTCGATTTTTTCAGAAGGAATACCAGATTTGGCAATTAAAGTATTTATCGTTTCTTTTACAATTTTACTTTCGGCTTTTTCCCAGCTTTTTTCGCCCCACATTTCATCTTCTAAACATTGATCAAAATATTTAGCAAGTGGTCCTTCGGCTTCTTTGGGTCCAACAATACAGGCGGTTTCTAAAATGGTTGGCGGTGTATCAAATTTTATGGTTTGTTTTCCTAATTTTTGCATACCAATTATCCTCCTAATCTAAAATACAAAATTTATGCTAAAATTCCTTGTGTATGAAAAAGTAAATAGATAAGTCCCACAGCAATGGATGTGGAAAGTCCATAAACGAGAACAGGACCTGCGACTGTAAACATTTTAGCTCCAACCCCCATAACATAGCCTTCTGATTTATATTCCATAGCAGGTGCTACAATCGAATTGGCAAAACCAGTAATAGGAACAAAACTACCTGCTCCAGCAATTTTTCCAATTTTATTAAAAAGATTAAGGCTTGTTAGAATAGCAGTTAAAGCGATTAACATAATAGAGACTACCGTTCCAGCAGAGTTTGAATCCATTCCTTTGTATAAGCAAAAAGAATAAATCACTTGACCAATTGAACAAATAAGCCCACCGATCCAAAAGGCATTTAAGCAATTTTTTAAAATAGGAGAATTGGGTGATTTTTGCTCGACATATTCTTGATAATCTTTATTCGTATCAATAGGACTGTTCATTAAAAATCTTTCCTTTCTTATTTCGATTTCAATTTAAATAAACATCTAAAAAATATCGTTTCCATTTTTCATAAAAATATACATTAAAAAAACAGTTTTCTTTTCCAGTTTTGGAAAGAAAACGGTCACTTTTTCTAAAAATATTACACCAATATTACATTTATATTACATTTTGACGAAAGGTATTGATTTTAAAAATGAAAACATATAAAATAAAAAAAGAAATATGATACAAAATGATAACTAGAGAATAAACCTAAGGAGCGTTAAAAATGCAAAATTGTTTGGGGATTTATATAGAAAACAATTTAATAAAATATGCAAAAGTTTCAAAAGATAAAAACGATTTCAAAGTAGAAGCATTTGGAATAAGATTCTATGAAGACTTAAATGAAGTAATCAAAAAAATTGTCGAAGAAACTTATAGTTTTAGTACGCCAATTAGTATAAATCTTTCCAATGAAAGATATTTATATTATGATATTTTTTCGTTACTTTCCAAAAGCGATATTCAAAAAACAGTTCAAACAGAATTTGAAACTTTTTGTGATGAAAACAAATATAATCAAAGAGCATTTGAAACAAGATATGCTTTAGTTTCTAATATAGAAACCAAAGATAAAATAAAAGCTATACAAGTAGCAGTTAATAAAATAGAATTAAATAAGCAAAAACAACACTTAGAAAAACATAACTTAGCAGGAATTATGCCGATTGGAACTGCTATAGCAAGTATAGCAAAATTCGAAAAAAAAGAAAATGCTTTGATTGTTAATATGGAAGAAAAGACATCGATTACAACCGTTTATGATAGACAAATTTATAATGTAGATACTTTAGATGTAGGAAGTGAAGAAGTATTAGAAAAAATAAACCGAACAGAAAATTCCATGAGTAAAGCATATGAAATCTGTAAAGACACAACGATTTATACAGCAAATGTTATTGACGATACAAAAGAACAACCATATCTAGAATGTATTGTACCTACTTTGTATCAAATATGTCAAAAAGTACAAGAAATAGTAAATAATTCGCCTGTAAAAATTACCAATGTATATTTAACAGGAACATTAGCAGTTGTAAATAATGTAGATTTATATTTCCAAGAATTTTTACCAGAAGTAGATTGCAAAATATTAAAACCAAGTATTGTAGAAGAAAGAATCACACAAATTAATATAAAAGATTATATAGAAGTAAATAGTGCCATTGCACTTGCTATGCAATCATTAGGAGAAGGAATCCAAGCATTAAACTTTAGAAAACCAAACTTTATGGATCAATTCAAACAATTAATGAATGCAGATATCAGTTTTGGTAAAAAGCAAGACAAACCAAAAAAAGAAAGTAAAATAGGGAAAATAAGAATACCAATAAACTTTTCATTAAAAGGGGCCTTTGATAAAACAGAAGTAATGTTAATAAGATGTGTAGTTGCTATCATTTTAATTAATATTATATTTGTTATATTCTCAAAAATGTTATATAAACAGATGGAAGGTAAAGAAGAAGAAATCCAAACTTTAATAACGGCAGAAAATGCAGAAATCAGCAAAATAAATGCCAATATTAATTCACTAAATGCGAAAAACACAAAATATCTTTCACTAACACAAGAATTAAAAGCAATTAATGATAAAATAAGCAATATAGCAGAAATGAAAAACTCCATACCAAACTTATTGAACCAAATCATGTATATTATACCAGAAACGGTGCAACTTACATCAATTGCCAATACGACAGATAAAAAGATAACCATTGTTGCACAAGCAGATGACTATGACCAGTTAGGATATTTTATAGCAAAAATAAAAGTAGAAGAAATCCTAAAAAACACAATTTCTTCTAGTGGACAAAAAAACGGAAGCACAGTAACAGTTACGATAGAAGGAGAATTACCATGAGAAAAATTTTAATAAGTATAATAGTGGTTTTATTATTAATTGGTACTGCATTCTTTATGGTAAATGGAATGAACAAAATAAATGTTCAAGGGTTTAAAGGGATAAATGAAAAAAATGACGAGATAGAACAAAGAATTTCAGAATTATCTAATTTGATTAGTGTTACATATGAAAGTACAAACTCAAACCTAAAACGTACAGCAAATACCTTACAAGAAAGCAAAGCCGAATATGAAAACCAAGCAATATTATCTAGTTCAAATAATTCAAGTTATGCATCACAATTAGAATTATACGAAATCGATTATTTATGGACCAAACTTGGAAATTATGCAAAAGACGAGGGTGTTGTTATAAAAATCGACTTAGTATCTAGTGGAGCCAGTCAAAATTTATATAATTTAAATTTTACGGTTACAGGGGAATATGTTAGCATAACCGATTTTATCTATGATATAGAAAATGATTCAAAACTTGGATTTAAAATTGATGAATTTAAAATGAGTTCAGGGGGAGATGGAGCTGTAACGGCAACATTTTCTTGCAAAGAAATACCAATTAATGTCGGTACAGTAGATGCATCAACCACAAGTGGAAATACCTCGGCAACGGGAACAACCGGTACAAACGCAGCCACAGGAACAACAGAAACTACGGGAACGACAGGAGCAGGAACAGCAACAACAAACACAGCAACCACCAATTCTACGAGGACAAATACAACAGCCAATACAACAACAAGTACGACAACAAACGAATAGGATTTTTGCAAAGGAGGTAAATATGGCAAAAACGATAAAAGAAATCATTATTATGTTATTAATATGCTTAGTAACAATGCTGATTTTAGCAATTGCATTATATCAATTTATTCCAAACCGAAAAGCAGTGCCAGAGATTACAACTTATGTTGCAACCGATGAAATACAAGATTTACTAGCAGATGACATAGATACAAGAAGTGAAGAAGTTATTTTAACTTATGAATCAGGTACTGATTCAGAATATTCGGTAACTTCAAGTGATTTAAAAAATTACCAAAGTACGAACGACTATGTTCCTGGAAAATCTAACCCATTTGCAGCTTATAGTCCTACAACAGATGGAACGGGAGAAGGAACCGAAACAAGTGGAAATTCAGATAATCAATCTACAGGAACGAATACAGATACAAATACAAACGATTCAGAAGATATTAAAACCACAACACCAAGTGTAAATTCACAAAATACTGGTACAAAATAATTTTGCTATTAACGTTATATTGGCTTTTAGCTAATATAGATCAATATAAAAAAATAATTCGAAAGAGAGGGGGGAAAACGAATGAAAAACAATCAAAAAGGTATAACTCTTATCGCTTTAGTTGTAACAATCATCGTTCTATTAATCTTAGCTGGTGTATCAATTGCTATGCTTACAGGACAAAATGGTATCCTAGACAGAGCTTCTGAAGCATCTTATCAAACTAAGTTACAAAATGTAGCTGAATCAATGAGCTATAATGTAACAGAAGCAATAACAGATTATTACAACAAAAATTATGTTGATAATACAGCTTCAGGAGAAACTACAGTAGCAGCAGCAATTGTATCTGGTATTACTTCATCTATGACAGCTTCTACAAGTCCATCTACAGCTAAGTCAGATACTTCTGTTACCGTAACATTAGGTACGGGTATAAACACAGATGATAAAACAATATCTGGAACAGCAGAGAATGATACAGTAACATTAAGTTATGGTGGACATACAAAAAAGGGAACTGTATCAACAGCTGGAATATCATGGGCTGAAATAGATGGTTAATAATAGACTAAAATAAAAAAAGCATATGCATGCTATATGCATATGCTTTTCTAAAAAATAAAAGAAACAAAGGAACTAAAAATGAACACATTTTTATATATAATAATATTTATAATGGGAACTTTATTCGGAAGTTTTTATACATTAGCTGTATACCGAATACCAAGAAAAATCGATATCATACGTACACACTCATTTTGCCCAAATTGTAATCACAAACTTGGCTTTTTCGAGCTAATACCAGTTTTAAGTTACTTATTTTTAGGGGGAAAGTGTAAACAATGCAAGCAAAAAATAAGACCAAGATATTTTATTTTAGAAATCTTATCAGGTCTAACATTTGTACTAATTGCATGGGGGTTAAAAATCAATGTATATCATTTTAATTTAGAAGCCATCATAAGATTTGCCTTTATCATTCTTTATTTAGTGGCCATATTTTTAATTGCAGGAATTGATAAAGAATATAGAAAAATTGAAAAAAGTGTATTATATTATGGTATTGTAGTATCTTGTAGCTACATAATATATCTATGCATAATGGCGCAAACTAGTATATATAGATATGTGATGTATTTAGTCACATTAATAATATTATTAATCTTAGATAGTGAAAAACAAATACAAGAAGCCAAAGAAAGCTATTTATTTGAAGTACTTATGCTAATTGTTGTTATGTTAATCAATACAGATATGGTAGTTACAGTAGCCTCTATCCTAATCACATTACTTGCAATTGGCATTACTAAAATCATTTACTATTTAAAAAATACATTTAATAAAGCAAGAAAAGAACATAAAGATAGAATGGAAATTTACAAATTTGGCTATTTATTTAGTTTAACAAATATAATTTTATTGATAGCAGAACTATATTTTATTTACTAATAACAAGGAGAACATATGAATTTTAGAAAAAATAATGGATTTACAGGTATTGATATTTCTATATCCATGATCATTATATTAATCTTTATTCCAACCGTATTTGGTATTGTTTATAATATACAAAAAACCAATGTATCGGTAAAAAGAGAGTCAAAAGCAGTAAGCATTGCAATCGATGTGTTAGAAATTGCTAAATCAAAACCCTATGATGCTGTTAAATTAGAAGCTAGTAGTGATTTTTTAACCAGTTTAAATAAAAATTATTCACAATCTACTTATACCAATAGTAGTACAGAAGAAAGTGATTATGAATACATTTATTATTCACTAACCGGAGAAGATGATGAACATTATCAAATACAAATAGGTCTGCAAAATTATTATCCAAGTAGTACAGAGCAAGAAGATTTAATCAAAAAAATAAAGGTGACAGTATTTTATCCAGTTGGAAATATGATTGAAAATGTAGATATTAGCACTGTCTTACAAAATACGTAAATTTTTTAAGAAAGGAACCTAAACAGTGAAATCGAATCGAGGTATTACTATTTCATCATTAGTTATTTATATTATAGGTCTTGTACTGATTATTGGAGTCATGGGGACAGTAACAGGGTATTTTTATAACAATTTAAATGAAATCGTTATCAAACAAGATTCGCAGGAACAATATTCCAAATTTTTATCTTATTTAACAAAAGATGTAAATGCAGAAAATTTAATATTTGTACAAACTGGCGTAAATAATCAAGACTGCATCATTTTAAAATTTGACAATGGAGAAGAACATCAATATCTTTATCAAAACAGCAATATTTATTATTTAAATATTGCTAATCAAAATGAAAAGAAAATAGCTTTATGTAGTGATGTTTCCATTAAATCAACAAGTGCATTTAATTATTCCGATGGAAAAATCGATATAAATTTTTATATCAATGACGAAAAATTTTCTAGTTCATTAAACATAAACCAAGAAATTTAAACAAAAGAAAGGAATGAATTATTATGGAAATTAAAAGAAAACAACCTTTAGGAATTGAATTAGTAAAAAGACGTATTATTACGGGAGATGCAATCGAAAGAGCTCTTAAATATCAAGTAGACCATCCTAATAAAAGGTTAGGAGATATCTTATACATTTTAAAAGAAGCTGACCCAGAAAAGTTGGCCATCGAAATTGGAGATATCATAGGAGTAAAAGGTGTTTATCTAACAGATGATAAAATACAAATTCAACCAACTGAATATGTACCTTTAGATATGATGAAAAATTATAAAGCCATTCCATTTGATGTCGAATCTGGAAAAATAAAAATTGCATTTGCTGATATTGCAGGAAATAAAGAAAATATAAAAAGTATCAGAATGCTAGTATTAAATAAAGGTTTAGTTATGGAGCCTTTTATGGCTTTTGAAACCAATATTGATGAATATTTTAAAAGATTTGAAAATAAAACAAAAGAAAAAATAGGGGATTTAGAAGATACAAATTCTGTAACCGACTTAATTGATAGTATTATAAAACTTGCGATTCAAAAAAGAGCTTCTGACGTTCATATAGAGCCACAAGCAGACTCTGTTAGAGTTCGTTTTAGAATCGATGGACAGCTTTTTGTCATGGCCAATATTGGAAAAGAGAAACAACCACAAATGATTGGAAGATTAAAAGCAATTTCAAATATGCACCAAGAAAAGCAAGAATCACAAGATGGTAGAATATTATTATATGATAATTTTAATATTCGTGTATCTTCCCAAAAAAACATATATGGTGAAAAGTTTGTTTTAAGAATGTTAAAAAAGACAGAATCCATCAAAAATATATTTGATTTAGGATATCCTTATTCAGAAAAGGACTTAAACAAAGCCATTAATAAAAAGAATAGCTTAACCATTATGGCAGCACCAACAGGAGAAGGAAAAACAACAACACTTTATAGTATCTTAGATTACTTAAAA
>CALXRH010000051.1 GCA_944390625.1 uncultured Clostridia bacterium | reverse complement strand
AATTTAGTCCAAAATCTGAAATCATACTAAATATTGACAATGACCATTTAGATTATTTTAAAACTTTTGATCACATCAAAAATGCTTTTATCAAATATGTAAAACTTTTACCGGAAAATGGTTTACTAGTAGTAAATGGGGATGACAGCAATGCGCTAGATTTAGGCAAATATACAAAAGCTACGACTCTTACTTATGGAATCACAAACAAAAGCACAGATTTTTTTGCCGTAAATATTGTCTTTGATGATAATGGGTTTCCAGAGTTTGATGTATATTCTAAAGAAAATTTCTATGGAAGAATCAAATTAAGTGTTACCGGAATGCATAATGTTTTAAATTCTTTAGCTTGTATTGCTTTATGTGATTACTATGGCATTAAAATGCAAACCATTCAAAAAGCGTTACTTAATTTTACTGGTGCTACCAGAAGATTTGAATATAAAGGAAAAATAAATGGTGCTAGCATATATGATGATTATGGTCACCATCCAACCGAAATTATTGCAACAGCAAAAGCTTTAATGAATAAAAAATATCATAAATCTTGGGTTGTTTTTCAACCACATACTTATAGCAGAACTAAATCACTTCTCGACAATTTTGCCAAAGCTTTACTAAATTTTGACCATATCATTCTTCTAGATATATATGCTGCTCGTGAAAAAAATACCTATGGCATTACATCAAAAGATTTAGTAGATAAAATTTGTAGTTTAGGAAAAACAGCAAAATATATCCCCGATTTTCAGGAATGTGTAACCTATTTAAAAGAAAATGTGAAAGAAAATGATATTATTTTAACACAAGGCGCTGGCACTGTAACTGAAATCGGAAAGATGCTGTTGGAAGATGCAGCCCCAAAAAAATAGCTTTTCGTAAAAAACTAGGAAAAGAGAATGATTCTCTTTTCCTAGTTTTTAATAAGATTGTAAGAAATATCGATTTCCATTATTTCCATATAATTCGTAATTAATATTATTAACATTATAAGCACCCCAGCGTTCTCTGCCTAATCCCACATAATAGGCTTTCTTTAATGCTGTATTGGTACTACTACTGATATATTGATACATATCTGAGGTAGCAATTGAATGAATTTGATAGCTTCCCATAATACTGGTATAACTTCCTAAATATCCCGTTTGGCTTCCATTTCTAATATAACTCATCGGAATATAATAATAGGTTGTTCCTGTGCTTACTTCTTGTTTTTGCTCAAAATTTAATTTCCAAATTCCTGGATAATAATTTAACTCACTTTTTTGCAACATATTGCTTTGGGTTATGGTATTATCATTTGGTTTACAATATGTTCTTGTATTGTTAGCGGTATCTTTTGTTAAAATATAGATATCATTTTCATCGATATATTCTTTGGTTAATGTATTGGCAACTACAGCATAACCATTGTATTTTTTAGAACCAATGCTCATTCCTTGTAAAAATGAAATGGCGCAAACATCATTTTCTATGGTCTCCCAATCTGCCTCTGAAATCCTTGGCATAATAAAAGAGGCTCCTGCATTAGAGGAAAATGCAGCAATCGATGTTGAAAGGTTCGTTTCCACTACATATCTTATAATGGTTTTTCTATGTGAATTAAAGTTAGAATCCGTATTTTCAAGATTGGTATTGGCATCTGTCTGAAAAATGGATATATCACCATATTCTTGTATGGAGGTTGACTCTGATGCTGGGTTATTCCAAATATAGGCATTACTTGATTTTAAGTTAGATAAATGGTAACCACTAACGGAAGTTCCTGCTTTATCGGTATATCCAGAGACTGCTGTACCTAGTACTGCTTTTGAAAATTCATAAGCATTTTTATAATATTCATAAGCACTTTTATTTTTCTTAATGGCACGACAATATTGTAAAAATTCTTGATCTTCTGTACTATTATTGCCTGTGTATCTTGCTTGACTATAATTTTTGGTACCATCTCCATCGATAAAAAAGATTCCAGAACTTGCTTTAATGGTTGTTCCTCCGCCTAAGTCAATCGTACCAGATTTAGTTGTATCATAATCTTCATCCAGATAATACTTAGTTCCATTGATTTTGGCATAAGAGTATTCTTGTATACCAACAAATTCTTTTAATTCTTCGGTATCTCCCTCTGTAAATTCGATTCCCTCATAAACATAGGAATTATTAATCTGGTTATAATAAATTCCTTTTCCATTTGATGTTTCTGCAATAGAATATAAATAGCCATGGTCATAAATATAGGTACCATCAATGATTCCTTGAATGGTTATGTAGTTATCTAATGTATAGGTTATGACAAAATCTGAATCAGTACCCATGATATAGCGGCAAGCATAATAAACATATGGTTTTAATCCTTCTTTTATTCCTCCATTTTCACTATAACTGGTATCATAAGAATCATCTTCTACTTCTGTTAGTGCATTACTAAATGGAGAATATATGTAATATCCATCATACATCGTAAATACAATTGCTGGAACATATTCTTTCATGACTTCTGAACGATAGCCTGAATAATTAAAATTAGAACTTAATGAATTATAAAAAGTCTTTGCAGCTGCTTCAATATCTTCAATTTTTTGATTGGTAACATCTCCAAATGCGTTATTTACTGTATTTAATTGATAAGCTTTGATGGCATCAAATGTTGAATTTAAAAGCTTTGTATCATACTCTAATTCTGTTTGTGCTGTTGTTATTTTATTGTTTACATATTCAGATAGAACAATTGTAATTGGCATGATAATGATAATAAATATTATGGCTAATGATTGTAATTTCATATATTATCCTCTCTTGTGTTATAAAAATATTGGGAACAAACATCTAACTTTTAGTTTCATTCAACAAAAATTACATGTTTGTTCCCCCTTTTTAGCGATAATTAGATAAAAAAGCTTGTATTTTAAATATTTTTTACAAGCTGTTTTATCTAATTTCCTGTTGTTTTTGTTACAATACCTGAACTTTGTGCAGCAATGGTAGCAGATTCGTTTCCTGTAACTTTATACATAAAATTTCTTAATTGTCCAGCTATGGTTGTATTGGTATTTTTTACATTAACCGATACAATATCCCCTTCTGCTAAAGTTAATGGTAGAGCCTCTAAAACTTGTGTTGTATACATGGTATAATAAACATTATCACCAATTGTTGTTGTACTACCACTGGTCTTTTTAGCTGGGTTTTCATCTAATTTTTGTACTACGATTTCTGCCTCATAACTATTTCCTGTAGCTGCTAATGTTAAGATAAAGTTATCATAATCTTCTTGTGAAAGAGAACCTGTGGTTCTGATTTTATTTGTAAATTCTGTCGTAGCTGTTTGTACAGCTAAACTAGTTACATCATCTGTTTTATCTGCCATTGTCATAAGTGGGAAAACAAACATTAATATTGCTGCTAAAAATATTGCAACGATTGTTACTGCTGAATCACCCATAATTTTTCCTTCCTTTCAAAAAATAATATAAGTATTTATATTATACCATTTTTCTCTTTATTTTGCAAATTATTTTTTATAAGCTATCCATATAGTTTTTTTCGATATATGTAATAATTCGATAAGTTTCTTTATTTTCACTGGTAACTTCTGTATTATTTTGATATTCTCCTAAATACTCATAAAAAGAAAGATTTTTTATTTTATCATAAAATCCATTTTTTAATTTTTCATTTATTTCTTGATTGGTTTCATTACCAATTGTTATTTTTATGATTTTTTTTCCTACTGGTATTACATTTTTATTTTCTATGGTAAGGCCATATTGGGCAGTCATTAAATCTAAAGCTGTATCACCACTGCCTGCAATTGACTCACAATTTGCTGTTACGATATAAATAACATAATTTTCTTTAATCGCTCTATACATGGAAGAAACCACCGTTTCAGCTCCAACTACTCTTGCCGCATTAACTTTTTCACTATCAATATAGTTGATATATCCTTGACTATCTCTTGCCATTTGTACGGTTTCTGTTTGACCAACAACCTCATCGACTCCAACTCTTAAAGCAGTAAAAGAAGATATACAAATTGTAAGTGCTATGATAAATATTAACACTTGTCCTGCCATAATTAAAGCATCTGATACATTTTCCATTTGTATATCTCCTTTCTTTATATTTATTTATGGATTTTGAGTAATATTGATGGTTGTGATTAAACCATTTTCATCATAAATTGCTTGAACAGTATAATATTTTCCACTTGTATTGACTCTCGTAAAAGTGGTACTATTTTCATCTAATGATGTTGCTCCACTAATTGTAATATATTTATAGGTTTCTCCAGAATTTTTAGCTGACATATTAACTGATAAACAGTATTGTAATAGAGCATTTACTTGAGAACCTGCCACAGAGTTTCCTACATAAGGAGTAATTTTAGAATTAAAAGCTGATATCTCCTGTTCATCCATATTAGCTGCTTCTTTTGCTGCTCCCCCCATTTTATTAAATATTAATACTCCTAGTGATACAATCATGATGGCAATTAATATGGCTCCCGCCATGATTAAAGCTTTTGATGCATTTTCCATAAATCTTAATCCCTTCTATCTATTTACTATTTTATTGTAACTTGGTTAATATATCCAGAAGCATCTGTTGTGTAGGTAGCTGTGAATGAATAACCTGCTACAAATGAAGGGTACTCTATATTAGTTGAACTAGCATCTACTGTTATTGTTCCTGTTTTTGTAGTATAATTAGCACAACTTGAATTTACTACAACAGTTATATAATGTTGTTCACTAGATGCAAGATTTTTTTGAGCACCATTAGAAGCTGTAATTGCATCAATTAATCCGTTCATTTCAGTAGCATTTTTACTACTTCCACAATATTGTGATATTTTTGTATTAAAAGCTTGTGCTTCCTCAGAATCTAGGTTGGCATCGGAAATAGTTCCTTTCGCATTGTTATATACTAGGATTCCTAGTGAAATTAACAAAATTGATAAAAGTATAGCTCCTGCTATAATTAGTGCTTTTGAAGCGTTTTCCATAATAAATTCCTCCTTTAAATTTTTATCTTTTATTTTGTATCTAGATAAAACTAATCTATGGATCATTAATTTTATCTAATATTAATATCTAACTTTAAGTGGTCTTTTGTTCAAATACAACATAACTTACTCTTCCTGTATCATTATAATCTATTTTTGTACAAGCAAAGTAAATTTCGCTATAATATTGAATAAAAGTCTCCATTCCTCCATTATATATGGTTTCCATTTTATAGGTTGTGTCATTATCTATAATTTTAATTTCTATTTCGATTGAATTGAGTTCATTTTGTATATAGAATCCTTGCTCGTCTTTTGTTATCGAATGAGTTTCATTATTATTAACAGCTCGATTAATCGCTGTTGTAAGCTCTCTGCCTGTTATTTCTTTATTTAAATAGGTTTCATAAGCAAGGTTTTCTTCTTTTATAGCTCTTTGTTCAGCCTGATAATTTACATATTTTACCCAAAAAATCGATAAAATAATGATAACAATACAAAGTATAAAGAGAATTGTTTTTTTCATAGTCAATATTTCCTTTTTATTTTAGGTGTGTATTTCAATTACTACATAATCTACTAATAGTGTTGTTGTATTAACATGTATTTGTTTGCAATTATAGGTAGTATTGGATGTTTTATTTGCTTCTAACCAAGTAATATAATTTTGAGATTCGGTAAGATTTGTGTTTCCATATCTGATTTCTACAGTTGCTGCAAATCTAGAATCATTTTTGGCCTCTTGTGCTAAATTGATTAAGGTTGCTACATCTTGTATAGTTAATGGTGTCGTACCTGCTGTAATTCCTCTTCCTTCGTAATTTAAAAATTTTTGATTAAATTCGGAGATTTCTGCTTGGTCAAGCATGGAATAGATGCCAGATGTGCTTTCTGCCATATGACTAAACAAATAAGTAAATAAGGTTAACAAAAAAATAGCAATTAATACGCCACCAGCTATTATTAAAGCCTTAGATGCATTTTCCATATTCTACTCCTCTTTTAATAAATCTCACCCGTGAAATTGAATACCATTTGATAAACTCTACCAGTTGTATTATCATATTTTAATTCACTTCCAACAGAATTGAATTTTCCTCTTTTAAATTGAACATATTCATAATATTTGCATACTCGCTCCTTTTCAGCAAGCAAATTGGACTGATTACTTACTTGTAAAGCGGTTGAATAAGCATTAAATCTTTCAATTGCATTTTGCCAACTTTCTGCTTCACTAAAACCCAAACTTTGGTCATGCTCTAATTGTGTTTGGGAAAGGAAAATAGAATCGATACTTTTGGCTATTCTGGTTGCACTATCAGCTCCTCCATATCTGGTTTCTGTTTCTGTTGTAAAGCTAATAATATTTTGCATTTGATTTACGGTATTGGATTGTGTATACTTAAGATTTCCACTACCTGTAAATAACTTAAGTGTTCCATCATTGGATAAAATCTTTCTTGTATTTTCATCTCCTAAGTTAATAACAATGGTAATTGGTTTGAATTTATCATTTCCTTTTGCTTCTACGTCATTTGACTCTCTAAAGTTATAGTCAATAACTTTATTGATAAGAGTTAGTAATTCATAGCCTTGAACGCCTTCTCGATCATAATTGGTAAATTGTTCATTAAATTTTGCCGTATCCTCGATATCTGCCAAAGAGTCTTGAGAGGATTGATATTCTGAAAATAGTCCCCAAGCATATATTAATAAAGATACAATTAATATCGCTAGTAACATTCCGTCCTGCCATAATTAAAGCTTTTGATGCGTTTTCCAAAATATTCTCCTCCTTTCTTTTTAAGTACTAATACTTGTCATAGAACTTGACATACTGGTTAGTCCTATAAATACAAGTGGTACAATCAAATAGCCTACAAACATAACTACCATTGGGGCAAAACCAATTACTTTTCCAATCATGGCTTTTTTTGAAATTAATCTGTCATTAGATTCTCTACGTTTTGCTTGATAGTAGTCTCTTTCTGAATCTAATTCATCAAAAGCATCTCGAATTGGTATTTTTTCAACTGCTGCTTGCAAACTTTCTACGATTCTTATAAATTGTTGATAATTTGTTTCGTTTTTCAATTCTTCTAAAGCTTCCCATGCTCCTGCTTCATAGTTATTCACACATCTAGAAATTGGTTCTTTAAATATATTGGCATAACGCTCTAGCCATTCTAGAATAATTTCAACATTAACACGTTCTATTCTCATAAGCATTAAGATAATGGTTTGGAACTGCATTACTTCGTCTTCCATTTCCATTTGTCTCATTTTTAATTGGAAATACATAATCCAAATTGGAGACATATAGGCAATTATCATAAATGCTACTGATATTAGAACTTCGAACCATCCTAGATATTCTTGATTGATTTTTTGTAATTTTTCAAAAACTCTTTCTGCTGCAACTTGAACTTCTTCTTCTGTACTTTCTTGATAATCCTCTGATCGTAACATAGCATTTTGGATATCTTGTACTGTTGTTTCTCGATTGCCTCTAAACATATCCAAAAATTTATTATCACTTTCTGTCAAAGCTTGTGCTGCTTCTAGTTCTCCTCCTGTCATTCCTCCCATGATGTCATAATCAGTTGTCGGTTCTGTATAAATCCAATTGACAGCTGTTTTATGTAATTGTACAAATAAAAATAAGGAAATAATTAAAGTAATTACTGCAATTGTAATTCGATTGATATATAGCCATTCCATCTTCATTTTGGAGGCAGAATCTTTTAATAATTTTTGTATTTTTACATATTCTTTGGTTCCCTTTTTTGGTATAAATAAATCGGTTATTTTTTTGCCTAAAGGGTTTTTGTAAACTTTCGACTGCCAAGGATTTTCTGTGTTTTGCGTATTTTTATCAGTTGAACCATTGTTTTTTATTTTTCTAAGTAATAAATAACATATTACGGTAAGTATAATGACTAAAATTTGAACCAACATTCCACTTTTTCCACAATAAAAATTCTGTGTAAAACTAAAATTATTAATGGCCCAATTTTTTAATGGTTCTAATCCAAGTACTGGTACAATTGAGATAATAGACAAACTTTGAAATACATAGTCTATTTTATCTCTTTTTAAAATTTCTATTTGCATTTCTTCTGTTATATTATTTACATTTTTTAAATATAAAGAAGATTTATCTACTTTTCTGTCTCCAAATTCTTTAGTTAAATAGGAGATTCCTGCAAATTCTTTTAAGTAACTATTGGGTGCCACATCATAGTATTTTTCTAGTTCCATTTCTGGATCATTTGCAATTAGTACTTCATAAATTTTGTCACCCTGTTTTGAAATATTTTTTTCATCATCTTGTGAAATTTGATAAATTGCTTCTTCTACCATATTAAATTCGTGGTAGGCATGTCTTATTTCAGCAAAAAAATCTAGTTGTTCTTTTAATAAAGTATTATCCATTTTATCTACCATACCATCTATGAAACTATCTACCATAAATATTTCGAATATTAAAATGATGGATAGTAATAAATAACATATTACGGTAAGTATAATGACTAAAATTTGAAC
>CALXRH010000050.1 GCA_944390625.1 uncultured Clostridia bacterium | reverse complement strand
TATGTAAAAGCATTACAATCTATATCAAATTTTTTTCCACAAATGTCTATATTTTTCATAATAACCTCACAGTTTTTTTAAAACAGGTCTAACATTAGTTTGTAAGACCTGTTTTATATTCATCATTAAATTTCATCGTCCTCTTCTGGTTCTGGAACAGAAGTAAAGAAAGAATCATACTTTGTTTTATTTGTTGTTGATAAAGGTAATTTGTATCTTACTTGTCCATCACTTGATCGTGCAGAAGTTGTAATTGTTAAAGTATCTGTATTTGGTGTCTTGGTATCTTCTGTTGTAGCCGCTTCCGTTGATGGTCTTGAAACAGTTGCATAGTAATAACAAAATCTAGTTCCGCTTTGGTCACCTTCGATTTGATACATAAAAGCAAATGGAGTTATTTTATCATTAATATTTTCGACAACACCACCTGCGCTATCAATCCTTTGACCTAAAATTTCATTTAAAAATTGATCTGGAATATCTGCTATTTCTAAATCTCCTGAATATCCATTATTTGCATAGCTTTCAAAATATTTTAAATTGTCAGCATAAAATGCTTCATTATCTCCTTCTGGATCAAAACTTAAATTTACCGCTCCAGGAATTTTAAATGGAGTTCCATATGTAATCTCTCCACTTTCATCTACTGTAATTTTTGCAACGTGAACGTTGCTCAAACCAAATTTAACTTTATTTTTTGCCATTATTTTCCTCCTTATAATTCAAAAAAATAATTTACTTGCCAGACCTCTTCGTCCTGTAAATAAGTTTCTTCTGTTTTATTCCAAGCAATGTCGCCTAGAATTTCATTTTCTATTTTTTCTTGTTCTTCTAAATTCTTGTCTATATACGTGTAATCTAGTTTTATAGGTGCATTATCATGATAAACTCTATTATCTTCCTTAAATTTTTCAGTATCAGAAATTATTGCAACTAAATGTGGAGGCTCTGTTGTTTTTTTAAATCTACCATATGCATATTTAAAACCAGCAGTTTCACATCTTTCTTTTAATTCTTTTAATGTCATTTCAAACCTCCTATATCAGCTCTAAGTTTTTGTTCAAATTTTTGGCTATATTCTTGTTCTACTTTTCTTATATGTGGTTGTGCTTTAGTTCTTCCACCATTTTTTGTAGCATGTCCAAACTCTAATAGGTGTGTTAGTTGATAATCTGTTTTGTTGTGTACTTTTATAGTGTATCTGTTCTTTCCAAGCTTATCTTTTTTTAGTCTCCAACCTTTACAATATTCTTTTCTTGCTCCGTTTCGGAGAAATTTGTTTAAGCTCTTCCGTTGCTTTTTTTCCAATTTCGTTAGCATCCTTTTCCACAATATCAGATATATCATCTGCATAATTTTCAAGAGCTTTCATTATTTCACTACTTAGCATATTATCTTTTATAGTTTTAGACATTTTTTATTTTCCTTTCACAAACTAAAACAACTTCATCTGCATAAGGCTCACTTGCTCGAATTATTGTATAAATCACACCCATGTATATTAGTTCCTTTTCATTGTTATAATTTAAAGCACTAATACGAAGTCGTAATGTCGGCTTAAATCCTTGCTGATTAGCTTCATAGAACTCATTTGCATAGATTTCTTCTACTTTTATAATAGGGATTTCTATTTCAGTTTGTACTTCTTTTTGCACACCAATATCATCAGTTTGTAAGTCAGTAGATAATAATTTGCAACTTACATCACGCATCATTTTCCACCACCTTGTATTTTTCACTTAAACTTAGATTAACACAAAGAAGACTATATGTTCTTTGTGCTAATTCTTTTTCTTTTATATCTACGTTTCCAAAATTTGACTTAACATACATAACAATTGCAGATTGTACTAAACTTTCAGAAATATTTGCATCTGCCTTTATTCCTTGCCTATTCAAATCTGCTATTCCTGCATTTATTAGCATTTTTATTTCATCATCTTTTATTGTAGATGTTTCTACAATGCTTAGGCATTGTTTAGTAAGTCTTAGCAAATTTTCCATATAGTCCTCCTTCTTTTTTTATTAAACTGATTCTTCTACATGTCCATAAACAAATGAATTAGGAACTGGTGCTCCACCAACTACGCAGTAGCCTGTGTAGTCATTTACTCTTGAACGTCCAATTACATCTTTTGTAACAGAAATTCCTTCATTAAAGTTCATTTTGTACCATCTAGCATTTCCAATTATAAAATCTCCATCTTTTAGGAATGGATCAACTTCAACAGGATATCTTGCAACACTATCTAAAGCGACACCATTTACAGGATTATTTAAATATGTGCCGTTAGAATCCTTCATGAAAGATATATCTAGAGCCATTGACTCAGACATATAGATTTTTGCTCCAGCTCTTTTTCTCTTTGGAAGTTTTGCTAAACCAGCTTTTATTGCATCTAAAGCATTTACTGTAGACTCGTATTCTGCATCAATATTATTTCCTTCTAAAGTAATACCAGCTATTTCTTTAACTCCTGTTCCATAAAATGGTTTGTCAGCCAAATTTTCTCTCATTTCTCTTGAAACTTCTCCAACTATATAATTAATAAAATCTTCAACTGCCATAGCTTCAAGCTTCCATGTAATTCTTATAGTTTTTGATAATTCCATTTGTACAAATGTTAAATTATCCCATTCATCTGATTCTAGTTTATTATCAGTTCCTTCTGTTACCCATTCAGCTCCAGAACTTGATTTTTTGTATGGAAATGATAGTAATCCTCTTATATATGTTTTAGCAACATCTCTTAAAAATGGAGATTCTAATTCAACTTCTTTTAAAATTTCTTGTGATACTGTTTCTGGTATAAATAAACCACCATTATTAACTCCATCAGCTCCAGAACTTGGTGCTACATAAGTTGTAGCTGTAGTTGTTAACGCTACATCTAAAGCTCTTTTTTCATCTTCTGTAAATTCATCTTCTGATTTACACATTAATCTTTTTGCCCACGCAGTTCTATATTCTTGTGATTTTAAAACATTTGCTCTTGTAAATTTCTTTTCCACTTTTTCTTCCTCCCTTTTTGCTATAATGTTTGTAATTTCTACTTTCCTTTTTTCTAAATTTTCAGTATCAGCAATTAGAGCTCTTTCCTCATCATGAGTTATAGTTCCATCTTTTTTTTCTTCTGTTGGGACCTCTTTATTTAACTCCTCCGCTTGTTTTCTTAATTCTTCAAGTTCTTCTTCTGATTTAGCATCATTAATTTTGCTTCTTAATTCAGCTTTTTTTGCTTCAATTTCTTCTAAAGTCATTTTTTATCCTCCTAAAATAAAATTGCGGTTCTACCACCACTTTATAAAAATCTCTATTTGTTTCTACCAACAAAAAAAGACTGGTTCTACCACCAATCTTCTTTCGAGAATTATAAACTTAACATTAATTCTAATTTTTGTTTTTCAAAAGACATTTTCTTTTCTTCATACTCTCTTTTTTCTTCTTCATATTGTTCTTTACTTCTTGCATAAATTTCTGTTGTTTCATAAGCTGGAACATCTACTACAGATACGTCAAATATTTTATCAAATTCAAGTATTTTTCTTGTATCTGTGTCATAGTCGTATTCTTCAGATTTTACAGTAAATGCAAAACTCATTTTACTTAATACGCCTTCACGAATTAAAGTATATATATCTTTGTTTACAGAAGTATCTGGAAGTTTTGCTCTTATTTTTAGACCATGGTCATCAACTGCAAATTGTAATGATCCACCTCTTGTGCGAGCCATCGGTAATACAGAATCTTCATGATTATACTTCATTACTATATCTGACATATCCGCATTATCAAATGCATGTCTGTCTATTACCTCATGCATCCAACCCCAGTCTGTTACTGTATCGAAAACGGCTGCATAACCTTCAACAGTCATTGCTTCTTCATCTAATGCTCTCATATCAACTAATCTTATTTCTTTTACTGCTTTTTCCATTACTTCCCTCCTCCAACCTGATATTGATTTGCAATAGTACTAT
>CALXRH010000049.1 GCA_944390625.1 uncultured Clostridia bacterium | reverse complement strand
CATAATAAAAATGCAAAAACGGTAAATGCTCCTACAAATTCTTGGACTCCAATACTGAATTCTGTAACTCCGTTATTTAATAAAACAATAAAGTAGATTTCTAAAAAAACAATCAATCCTAAGATTATTCTTGGAATAATTGGATATCTTTCTTTAAAATAAATATGCAATCTTTTTAACATCTTAATTTACCAATTTCCTCTCCATATTTTACTTTTGTTTCTATCTGTTTTTTGCTATATTCTAAAATGTCATTATCGATCTGTATATTATCTTTTGTTACGATTACGATCGTTGATCCCCCTAGTTCAAAATACCCTTTTTCTTCACCTTTTTGATACTGTTCTTTTGAGTGATTCTTTATTTTTCCAACTAACAAAGCTCCAATCTCGATCCAAATAAGATCTCCGAAATTCTTTGTTTCCATATAGTTGCAAACTCGTGTATTTCGACTATACACTTTTTCATTCTCTGAAATCATGCTAACCGTATGTAAGCAACCTTTTATTGTTTTTACTTTTCTGATTTTTCCATCATCAATATAACAATACCTATGATAATCATCCATTGATAAGCGAAATACCAAACAGTTTCCATCTTTATATTCGCTCCAATCTTCAGTATCCTCTAATAGTTCATTTAAGGTGTAACTACTTTGCTTAATCGGGATTCTTAAATCCTTTGTAATTTTGTAAACCATTAATTTTGAATCTGCAGGTGAAATTAAAACATTACTGGCTTTATTAAAAGATATTTGTTTTTTCTTCCTTATAAAGAATTCATGAAATGATTGATAATCCGATTTTTCAAATTCACTCATATTAATTTGATATGTTTCGATCATTTTTTTTACTTTCTTTTTACTGAAAGAAGATTGATAATAGATGGCTATTATCTTCGAAAAGAAAGGCTGAATGATTATCTTTAAAAGAATACGTCCTAGTAATGTATGATACAAAAACTTTAGATATTTTTCTCCATATTGTTCTTCTTTTTCCATACATTTCTTTTGTCGATTATAAATCATTTTCATAAGATCACCAAATATAATTCTAACATTATGATTGCGAGCATAGAGAAAAATACATAAGCAAATCCTCTTGGTTTCGCAATTTTAATGTTTAAAATATTGCAAATTGCTACCAGTAATATAACTACCGTATAGAGTAGTAAAAATGAATTTGAATTGTTGAAATAACTTAACAAATAGGTTATCGGAAAAATCAATGCAGAATAGGTTACTGGTAATCCATGATAATATTTTATAGGCGTTTGGTTATCTTCTACCATAATATTAAAGTAGGCTAAACGCGCTATTCCACAAATTGCAAAAATTGCAATAACAATTAGACTAATATATGAGTTCAGACCTAACTTGAAAAAAATAGCAATTGGTAAAGCAATAAAATTGATGACATCTACTAATGAATCTAACTGTATCCCAAAGTTTTTTTCTTCTTCATTTCTTTTGCATTTTCTTGCAATAACGCCATCAAACAAATCACATACTCCTGCAATAATTAAACAAGACATTGCCCAATTCGTACAATCTTCTATGGAAAAACAAAGGTAGATTCCAAATAGACTAATTAAAAGTCCTATGTAAGTTAATATTACGGATTTATTCCATTTTCCAATTATCATCGATTATTCCCCTATTTACTTTATTTTTCTTTTTATATATTTTTTCTTATTTTTACTGTATATAAAACTAAATTTATAACGGAATGCGTTAGAGCTCCTAAAACAAGATAACCGAAAAATTTTAAAATAGTCATGTCTGTATAAAAACATAAAATTACGGTTACTCCTATAATTGAATCAATCTGATCTCCAAGATAAGACCCCCAGTTTTTGGTTTCTCCTGGTGCTATCTTTAGCCTTCTCTTGATAAAACTATTCGGTAATTCAAATAAGATATAAGCTGTTCCTAGTAACAACCCAATCATCAAATTGAATGGCAAACAATTTTCATTCCTTTCATAAATAAAATTATATTTTGTAAGCGGTGTATAACTTACTAGAATTTGAAAAATTGTTACTTGGATGATCATGGAAAAAGCACCAATCCAAGTTTTATTATTTCCAAAAATATTTTTTCCCCCATCAATTGGTTTTCGATGTTTTTTGTAAAAAACGGTTTTTACAAAAAGCATATTACCAATCCCACCTAATATAACTGGTAGAAGAGTTATATACATTTTTAGTACGTTTATCATAATAAAATAATTCCTTCACAAACGAAAAATGCAATTCCGCAAAATAGTACTGCCGCAGCTCCAAAATCTTTTGCATTTTTGGCATAGATATTTTCTTTTGGTTCTAGCTTGTCTACAATATTTTCAATTGCTGTATTAATCGTTTCTGCCGCATATACAAGAAAACATAAAATAATCAATAAGATCCATTCAATTTCATTACTTTTGTTTAAGATATTGAAAATAATAAATAGAATGGTAATTCCTAAATAAATTTTAAAATTTCTTTCTTTGCACATTTTGCCGATTCCTACGATTGCATGTTTGATACTTTCCCAAAAGTTTTTTGTTTTATATTTCTTCATTTTATCCTCTTTTCAATTTCTTTTCCCTTTCTAACCGGCATCAATAGACTTGCTAACAATACCCACAACATCTCTGATAATTTCAATTAAAACTTCTGTTTTTCTATACTTTCCTTTTCTTCTATTTTTTCTATATTATATCATGCAATGACAAAAATTTGCATTGTATTTTTACCATCATTTTTATGATCATCCTATTTTCGGATTATATTTCTTTCTCATAATCGCTGTCATATCTTTTCTTGTAATGATCCT
>CALXRH010000048.1 GCA_944390625.1 uncultured Clostridia bacterium | reverse complement strand
ATTACATAAGGCTCGGTTTCTGTTCCACTTCCTTCTAATACCCCAGGATTTGTATCAGTTACTTGCTCCACCTCTATTTCACTTGTATATTCATTTATTAAATCTTCTTGTCTTGCTATATTATATCTTTCTTCTTGTTCTGCGTTTTGTGTTTCCTCTTTTGCCTCATTTGCTCTTGTTAACAATCCATTTGGTCCAGTTAATGTTGCTATACTTACTCCTGCAAGGATTAGCAAAACTATGATGGTTACGACTAACGCAATTAATGTAATACCATTATTTCTCCTATTATTTAAAATACCCGTGTGTGTGTGTGTGTGTGTGTGTGTGTGTGTGTGTGTACAACCTCAAGGGTTTCAAGCTTTCTTGTTGTTTTTTCTCTTTTCAACATAATTTTGTTTACTTGTTCTTTCATGCTCTTTTTCCTCCCTAGTTTCTATTATTTCTTTTGTTGCTACAAAATATACTATATTTTGCAATCACTTTTAATTGCATTTTATATTACTTGTATAAATCTGTCAAGATTTTTTGTAATTTTATTTCACTTATTTTTTAATTTCATTTTTCTTGTTTTAATTGTTTTTTACGTATCTATAGCGTTTTCAATTTGTAATTTATTGTAATTTTATTTATAATATTATTATACATTTATTATATACATACATTTTATTAGTCATTTCATATTTTTGTTATATAATTTAGATATATTCCAATTTTAAAGGAGCCAAATATATGGACAACAAATTAAACAATGTAGAAATAGGAAATCGTATTCGTTCTCTTCGAGAAGCTATGTTTATGAATAGAGAAAAGTTTTCTGAAATGGTAGATATTTCTGAAGTTTTTCTAGGTCAAATTGAACGTGGCGAATGTTCTTTAAGTCTTAAAACTTTAATTAGTATTATTGACTATACCGGTTCCTCGGCTGATTTTATATTATATGGAAATGATAACTCAAACTCTTATCACAAAAAAATTAACAGAATTTTAAAACATTGTGACGAAAACACTTTAGAATTAATTTATAATCTAATTCATGATGTTCATAAATTTAATAAAAACATGAAAAACCAACCATAAAATTTAATCGATAATTTTATGGTTGGTTTTTTAATTTTGTTCTTTTTCATTTGCTTAAACTTAAATTAAATGAGCAGCATATAAAGGAATTGATTTTATCAAATTACTCATTCCGAAATTTTTTGTAGAAATTCTAATACTATATTTTGGTTTATATCTTTCTACATAGTATTTTAAGCTTTTTGAAGTAACATTATCATTTGCTTTTACTTCGATTGGAATGATATCGCCATCTATATTGATTAAAAAATCCACCTCATACATCCCACTTCCTATTTGCCAATAATATAATTCTCTATATTTTGCACACAAAATTTCTGCTACATAATTTTCTGTAAGAACTCCTTTAAATAGCATATTTTTATTCAATAAAATTTCATTTACACTAATTTTTGATAAAACTCTTAATAGACCTATGTCACTTAAATATACTTTAAAATTATCATCTAAATATGCCTTTAATGGTGATTTAGGAGTTTTTATACTATTGCATTTTAATATCATATTACTTGCCATTAACCATTCTAACGAACTCTCATATTCTCTAGCTCTGGCTGATTTTTCCACTAAAGAATATTTAAATTTTTTATTTTCTTTTCCCAATTGTGCTGGTATTGAATGATAAATTTTGGCATTTCTTATACTTTCTATATTTTCTGTATATTTTGCCATATCTGCAATATAAGATGTTATAATCATTTCATTTATTTCATCCTTAAATTTCAATATGCTTTTATCATTTTCTATATAATGTAATATTGCTGCTGGCATTCCACCTATGCAAATATAATCATAATATAAATTTAAAGCTTTTTGGTGCAAACTCTCTAACATAGGCTCCATGTTTTCGTAACATTGCTTGATTATTTTTAATAATTTTTCTTCACCAATCGCCTCTAAAAATTCTTCAAAAGTCATTGGATATAAGTAATCTATCCATACTTTTCCGACTGGAAAAGAACTTTTAAATCGATTTATTTTAACACCAAGTAAACTGCCTGCTGTTATTATTTTATATGGTTTATCACTCTCACAAAAATATTTTAAAGAACTGATTGCTCTTTCTGAAACTTGAATTTCATCGATAAATATAATGGTGTTTTCTATATTGATATCTATATTGAGCAAGACTTCTATATTGGAAATGATTTCTTCTGGAATAAGTGTTTTTTCGAAAATTTCTCTTATATCTTCCCTAATATCAAGATTTAGATAAATATATTTTTCAAATTCATTTTTACAAAATTCTTCGATAATATAGGTTTTTCCTGTTTGCCTTGCCCCTACTAACATATACGGTAGTTTTATATTTTCTTTCTTCCAGTTTAATAAATTATGATATAGATTTCTTTTCATGAGGTTATCTCCTTTCCTTCTCATCTTTTTGTTTATAAAAAATGATAGAATTTATGTTTCTTTCTTTATTATAACTCTTTTTATTGTTTTAGTCAATAAAAAACGTGATTTCATCACGTTTTTTGCGTATAATTTCGTGATAACATCACGTTTTTTCAAGAGGACCGTTTCTTTTTACAAAAAGAAACGGTCCTTTTGAAAGAACGGAACCATTAAGCCCCGGTCCCAATGGCTCCTACATTTTTACTACTAATTTGTCGAACTTTGAATTAATATATTTTTCAAGCTTTTCCATAAATATTTCTGGCTCAATTTCTTTTTTTGCCACCATATCTAACCCTTTTTCCCAACTTGCGGTAAGTTTAGGGTTTAGCATATCTGGCATGGCTTGGTTGACAACATCGTAAATTGCCTCTCCTTTTTGGGTTGGTGTTACAATTTGGGTTTTGGCATTTATCTGGATATAAGATATTTTTTCTAGCTTTTTTATAATTTCTCCTCTTGTTGCACTTGTTCCAATTCCTGCTCCTTTTATTTGTTCTCTTAGTTCTTCCTCTTCGATTAGCTTTCCTGCATTTTCCATCGCTAATACTAAATTTCCTGAATTGTATCTGGACGGTGGAGAAGTTTCACTGTCCGTTAATTCAAAATTTTCAACTTGTAATGTTTCATTTTTCTTTAATGTATTTAATACTTCTAAATTGTTGCTTTCCTCTTCACTATTTTTACTCTCTTTTTCTTCTTGGTTTTCCGGATTTACTAGATTGGATTTTGCCTCATGCTTTTTTTCTGGTTTTAGAACATCTAAAAATCCTCTTTTAATGCAGACTTTTCCTGTTCCTAAAAATGTCTCATTTTCTATATTTACCGTAACATTTACTTTGTTATATTCTGCTGGTGGATAAAATATAGCTAAAAATCTTCTTACTATTAATTTGTAAACTTGTTTATGCAAATCATTTAAACCAGCATAATTTTCAAAACCTTGGCCTGTTGGAATAATGGCATAATGGTCTGTTATCTTGCTATCATTGACATACTTTGTTTTAATTAGATTGGTGGAATATTTTTCTTGTATCATTTTTTGGATAAAGCCTTGTATTTCCTCATCTTGAAAGTTTTTGGCTAGACCATTTAAATTTTTTCCAATTTCTTTTGCCACCGCTGTAGATAACACTCTGGCATCTGTTCTTGGGTAAGTTACTAATTTTTTTTCATATAGATTTTGGATAATATCTAAGGTTTCATCTGGTTTTATTTTAAATTTTTTGGTACATTCATTTTGGATTTCTGCTAAGTTAAATAATAGTGGTGCATTTTCTTTTTGCTTGCTCTTTTTTAGTTCTGTTACTACCGCTTTTTTTCCAGCAAGTGATGTGATAAAGTTTTTGGCTACTTCTTCTTTTTTGAAACCACTTTCATTATATAACAAGGGAGATTGGTAAAATGTAGATTTTTCATTTACCTTCCACTCTAGCTTAAAATTTCCTTTTTCATTAGCGAAGGTTCCTAATATTTTATAGTATTTGGTTTTGACAAAGTTTCTGATTTCTCTTTCTCTTGAGACAATCATTCCTAAAACACAGGTCATAACTCGACCTACCGATATGGCAAAATAGTCTTGCCCCAGTGTTTTGGCTAAACGCCTTCCATAAATAATCGAAAGCAATCTAGAAAAATTGATTCCAATTAGGTAGTCTTCTTTTGCCCTTAAATAGGCACTATCTGATATACTATCATATTCTTTTTCGTCTTTGGCTTCTTTAATTCCTCTTAGTATTTCTTCTTCTGTTTGGGAGTCGATCCATACTCTTTTTATTTTAGCATTGGGATTTGGTTTTGCCATCATGAATACCAATCTTTGTATATATTCTCCTTCGCGCCCAGAGTCTCCTGCATTGTATATTTCTGTTATATCTTCTCTTTGTAGTAGTTTTTGCACAATATCAAATTGATTTTTGACTTTTTCGATTACTTCGTATTTGTATTCTTTTGGCATAAATGGTAAAGTGTCTAATCTCCATTGTTTTAGCTTTTCGTCGTATTTTTCTGGGTAACTCATGGTAACTAAGTGACCTACACACCACGTTATAATCCAGTCGTTTGATTCAAAGTAATTTCCTCTATTTTGTGTATTTACTTTTAATACTTTGGCAAATTCTCTTGCTACTGATGGTTTTTCTGTTATTAGTAATTTCATTTTTAATTATCTTCCTTTTTCGTTGTCTTATATTTTATGTTTTCTATCTCTTCTTTTGCTAGACCGGTTGCTTCCATTATTTTTTCAGTTTCTATTTCCATACTTAATAAATTTCGAGCTATTTGTTGTCTTTCTTCTTTTTTTCCTTCTTCTTTACCCTGTTTTAATCCTTCTTCTTTGCCCTGCTTTAATCCTTCTTCTTTTCCTTGCTTTAATCCTTCCTCTTTTCCTTGCTTTAATCCTTCCTCCGTTCCTTTTGCTCTGGCTGTTGCTAAAGCTGAGTTCTCTTCTAATTTTGACATTAGTCTTAATTCTGCTAATCTTTTTACTTCTGCGTCACCGGTTAATACCTCATAATCTTTTACCGCCTCTTTTATTTCTTGATTTTCTTTTTTAGCCATTTCTAGTATGTCCCCCCTTTCCATATCTATAAATGCTAGCCATTGATTTACTTTTTCTTTCATGTTTGGTCTTTCTTTTCTGAATTTTTCTAGTTCTATATAATAATATTTTACTAAATTATTTAATTCATATTCTTTATGATTTCTTGTGACTCTTACCGTTTCTGTTACATACTCTGGTAAATTGGTTAATGTATAATCTAATATTGCTATTACAATTACTTTGTTTAACTCCTCATAATTTTCTTTTGGCTCTAGTTGTTCTACTATTTTTTTACTAGCATAAAATGTAGTTCTTTTTTCTATATTTCGGTTATCCTTTAATTGCATTTCTACATTTACAATTTCTCCATCTTCTAGTTCAACTTCCAAATCTAAAATTCCGTATTTCATCTCTTTTGATAATTGTTCTAACCTTGCATCATGCATTACTCTTTTTATTTGGATATTTTCTCCTAAAATAGCACTTAGAAAGCTTTTTAAGTATTTTTCGTTTCTACTGAAAAAAGCTTTAAAGACAATATCGTCTTTCATCGTTAATTTGTTTGACATATGTTACCTCCTATTATAATTGGTTTGTTTTTGAATTTCAATCTTTTTTTAGAAAAATT
>CALXRH010000047.1 GCA_944390625.1 uncultured Clostridia bacterium | reverse complement strand
CTTCTATGTAATAACCAAAAACTTTATTAAATCCTACTTTTAAGGACTTAATCCCTGTTTTTTCTTTTTCGTCTGCTTCTAATTTCATAAGCCAAGATTTTCCGTCTGTTGTGGCATGTTTTAATTGATCTATTTCTTCATTATACCCCATTTTGATGTAGCCCCCATCTTTGGTGTTCATTGGCGGGTCATCAACAATTGATTTTTCGATTAGCTCATAGATATCTTGCAGTTCATCGATATTTTCGTAGATTTCTTTTAGATATTCTGAATTTACGCTTTGTAAGACCTTTCTGATTTCTGGTAGTTTTCGTAGAGAATTTTTAAGTGTTATCATATCTCTTGGTGTTCCATTTCCATATGCCATTTTTCCAGCTAATCTTTCGATATCATATACTTTTTTTAGGTTTTCTGTAATATCTCCTCTTAAAATAAGATTATTTTTTAGTTCTTCTACTGCTCCTAATCTTTTATTAATTTCATCTACATCAATTAGCGGGTCATTTAGCCAACGTCTTAAGGCTCTTGCTCCCATGGAAGTTGAAGTTTTATCTAAGACCCATAAAAGGGTTCCTTTTTTGGACTTGTCTCTTAATTTTTCTGTAATTTCTAAGTTTCTTCTAGCATTGATGTCAAGTGACATATATTTGGAAACTGAATAAATCACGACTTTGTTGATATGGCTTAAGTCTGTCATTTGGGTATTTTGGATGTATTGTTTTAAAGCATTGATACTAGAGATAGCTAAAATCTTATCCTCTAAATTTTTTATTTCATTTCCTTTCTTGTCTACTAATAGAAAGTCTTGTTTTACTTTTTCTAAGTCTCCCTTAAAATAGGTTTCATCATAAGTTGTGATATACGTACTTGGAAATCTGGTTTGGATTTTTGCGATTTCTTCTGTAGATTGGTACATCATTTGGCTTACTACAATTTCAGCTGGCGAATATCTGGATATTTCATCTAATAATAATGAAAAATTGTTGTTTTCTTTAATTTGGGCAGCATAAAATTCACCGGTTGATATATCACTTACTGCTATTCCAAAATATAGTCCTGCTTTGTAGATACTCATAATGTAATTGTTTTTTCTTTCTTCTAACATATTGGATTCTACAACTGTTCCAGGGGTTACAATTTTGATGACTCCTCTTTTGACAATTCCTTTTGTGGTTTTTGGGTCTTCTAGTTGCTCACAAATAGCAACTTTATATCCTTTAGCCACTAATTTTGCTATGTAGCTTTCTGCTGCATGGTAAGGAATTCCTGCCATTGGGGCACGCTCTTCTAGTCCACAGTCTTTTCCGGTTAAGGTTATTTCTAGTTCTCTGGATACTAAAGTAGCATCATCAAAAAACATTTCGTAAAAGTCGCCTAGTCTGTAAAATAGGATACAGTCTTGGTATTTTTCTTTTGTTTCTAAATATTTTTGCATCATTGGTGAACATTTTTCTTTATCTACTACCATATTTTATGTTACACTTCCTTACTATTTTTCGTCTATTACTTTGTCAGTATAGCAAAAAGGTAGAAAAATGTCAATTTGAATTGTTGCTAAATTGTTGTAAAAATTTATTTTTTGTGTTATGATAGCTACCTATAACTCAGATGAAACAAAGTGAATTAATAATTCAAACAAATGTATGTAGCACTTGTGGAGAAAGATATTTTGATGATGATGTTATGCAAAATTTAGAAAAAATAATTAATGAATTAAGAACTTTAACTACAGAAATGTCTATTGTTAATTATGCTGAAAAAGTTGCTTAATCGTAAGACAGTTGCTTTATATTTTTAACAACTGTCTTTTTATTATTTCAATTTTTTTATTTTGAAATGTTAAAAAATTCCGCAATCTAATTTTGTTCCTTTTCAAAAACATCTGATTTGTTCTATAAAGATTCTACTAATTTTTCAATTTGATCCATAAACTCATTTTTAATCTCACGATATATTTGTCTTGAAGTTTCTTCATCATATAAATGAGATAATGAGTTTCTAGCAAGCATCATTTTTATCCATATATCTCCATCTGAAATTAGATTATGAGCAAAACTCTCTTTTATTACTTCTCTTGGACTTCCAGTATTGACTGTGATGCCCAAATATTCTAAATAGTCTTTTAACGTTTTCCAAGCAAGTTCAAATGTAAATTCATATCGATGTAGTACGCCATCTATGTTTAAATCATTTTCTTCTTCTTGCAGAGCTTCTTTTAATCGATTGGTTGCATTAATTAAATCTTGTTTCCTCTCTTGAAATCTTTTCATTTTATTTCCACTCCTTCTTTTTCAATTTCTCCTAAAAGTTCTTGTTTCGTATTTTGATTAATAAATACTAAATCAATTTTATATACAATATCTAATAAATCAAAACTGTTTCTTATTTTATATTCATCTTCCTGACTTACATTTTCAAAAATAGCAATATCAATATCAGATGTTTTTTTATAATTGTTTTTTACTCTTGAGCCAAATATTTTAAATTTATATTTTTCATTTTCCTTTACTATCTTTTTTATTTGATTTAAAATTTCTTTTGATAATCCAAAATCCATCTCTTTATTCTCCTTTAAAATACCACAAATGGTCTTCAACCATTTTCACTTCAACCATTGAGCCCACCAAGCTCCTGGCTCCTTCAAACACAACTACTTTATTACTTTCCGTCCTTCCAGTTAACATTTTTTCATTATTTTTACTTGGTCCTTCTACTAATACCTTTTGCTTAGTACCTAGGTATGATTGGTTGTTTTCTGCAATTTGGCTTTCTACTAGTTGTTTTAGGCGATTAAATCTTTCATGTTTGATTTCTTCTGGAATTTGGTTTGGCATTTTGTCTCCTGGTGTTCCTACTCTCCTAGAATAAATAAACATAAATACTTGTTCAAAACCAACTTTTCTTACTACATCTAAGGTATCTTCAAAATCTTCTTCTGTCTCTCCTGCAAAACCTACAATAATGTCTGTTGAGAATTTGATGTTTGGAATTTGTGCTTTCATTTTTTCTACTAAATTTAAGTATTGTTCTTTGGTGTATTTTCGGTTCATCACTTTTAGCATATTCGTACTTCCCGATTGAAGTGGCAAATGAACAAATTTACAAACTTTTTTGCAATCTCTTATGGCCTCTATTACATCATCTGTAAAGTCTTTTGGATGAGGAGACACAAATCGAATTCTTTCAATTCCTTCTATTTGGTTAATGGCTCTTAATAATTTGGCAAAAGAATTGATTTCTTTGTAGTCTCCTGCTTCATCTTTTAAGGTTCCTTGTTTGATGGCTTCCATTTCGGAACGTAAATAAGAATTTACATTTTGCCCAAGTAGCATAATTTCTTTGTAGCCTTGCGAAGCTAATTCTTCCACTTCGTTTAAAATGTCTTTTGGTTTTCTGCTTCTTTCTCTTCCTCTTACATAAGGTACAATACAGTAACTGCAAAAGTTGTTACAACCATACATAATAGTAACAGATCCTTGTATTTTGCTATTTCGCTTTATTGGTAGATCTTCATATACATTACCATCGATATCGATTACATCTTTTACTTTTTTTTGTGTTTCTAGTACTTTAAATAAATCTTCTGGCAATTTATGTAAGGTATGGGTTCCAAATATGATGTCAACATAGGAAAAAGATTTTTTTAGTTTTTCTAAAATATGTTCTTCTTGCATCATACAGCCACCTATGGCGATAATTAGATGATTTTTTTCTTTTAAATTTTTTAATTCTCCAATTTTGCCAAATAGTCTTTCTTCTGCATTTTCCCTAACACAACAGGTGTTGAAAATGGCAAGACTGGCTTCTTCTATTTTATCTGTTTGGGTATAACCCATTTGTTCTAACATACCACAAATTTTTTCAGAGTCATTTTCGTTTAGTTGACATCCAAAAGTTAAAATATGATAGGTTAAATTTTTATTTTCATTTAATTTGGCTACTTTTTGTATGTATTGTTTTTGTTGTTCGATTTCTTGTACTTCTGTCATGATAAATTCCTTTCTTAAAATATTTGTTTTAAATCACTTAGTTTGGTTATTACATCAATTCCTTGTAACTTTTCTTGGTATTCTTCTTTTTTTCCGTGATTGTCTTTCCATACTAATTTTTCGATTCCTGCTTTTTTGGCACCAATGATATCTGTTTGTAAGTTATCTCCTATCATCGCACATTCTGTCATTTTGTATTTTCCTGCTGCTTGTATAAAACTTTCTTTCAATGGTTTGGCATATTTTTCTGCTCCATAAATTTCTTTAAAAAACTTAAATATATTTAACTTTTTCATTCTTTCTATTTGAGGTTCGATAAACCAATTGGTAAGAGCAACTAATTCATATTTGTCATTTAAATAGGTTAATGTTTCATAATCTTCCTTTTCTAATTGTTCTGGGACACAGTATGGTAATTTTTCAAGCCATAAATCAACAAAATTTTGAGGTAATGTTAAATTTAATTTTTGATTGATGTAATTTACCATTTCCTTTTTGTCAAAGTTTTTTCTGTTTTCCTCATATTCTACTTCTGCGTCATTTATTTCATGGTATAAATTTTTGGTACGCGGGTAATGTATTTCTTCTAGTATTTGGTCTAATACGATATCATATTCTTCTTTCCATGTGATTAAAGTATTATCTATATCGAAAATTAATCTTTTAATCATATTTCCTCCTTGCTAGTTTATTTTAGTACCAATAAGCTAATTTTAAAAATGACTGAATAAGTTTTGTTTGCTCTTCTAGCTCTTCTTGTGTCGCTATATTATATTTTTTTCCTTCTATATCTCTGGATTGTAAGGTCCATAAAAATGCTTTTATTCTAGGAAATTTCCCGATATTTTCTTTCATAAAACTTATTAAATCACACAGTCTTTTATAAATTTCACTTTGCTTTTTTTCTTCTTTTTTGTATTTATTTATGTTTACAATTAATTCAAATGGCTCTGAAATTCTTAATCTATAATTATTATCATCAAATGTCTTTAAAAAATTTTGATAACTTTCACAAAATATTCTATACATTGTATTTCTCCCTAAATATTGTTAATTTTTTTTTGAATTCCTCTTTTTTACTTTCAAACAAATCATTTCTTTCTAAAATCTCATCTATAATGCTATTTAATAATTCCTTTTTGCAAATTGGTTATAATACATTTTTTCTAATTGTTGATATTCTTTTGTTAATTTCTTCTAAATCCAATTCTTCATTTTGATGATTATCACTTAATTGATATTTCTCTTTCATTTTCAAAATGCGTTTTACACTTGCACTAATTCGATAAGTATTAAAATAATTATTTCTTGCTAATTCCAACACTTTTTGAATGGCCTTTTCTTCTTGTTTTTCATGAAATCGAAAAATCGTTATATCATTCCCTGCTTGAATGGCCTTTATTAATGCCTTTGTGGTTCCATATCGATATTTGATTGCCCTCATTTTTAAATCATCTGATATGACTAAGCCATGATAATGATATTTTTTTCTTAAATATTTGATAATAAATTTTCTGGATAAAGAACATGGTTCTTTTTCTTTCAGTTCTTTTATTTTTAAATGTCCCATTAAAATAGCATCTGCTCCGTTTGAGATTGCTTCTTTAAATGGTTTCATATCTTCTTGTTCTAAAGTTTCCATACTAAATTTTATTACAGGTAATTTATAGTGGGAATCTTCTTTGGTGGCACCATGACCTGGAAAATGTTTGATGACAGAAATTAAATTTTTTTCTTGAAATTTTTTCATTTGTAGGATTCCATATTTTGCAACTTTTTGTTTTTCTTGGCTAAAACTTCTGTCTCCAATTGATTGTGTATTAAATCTTTTTAGGTCAAATACGGGTGCAAAATTCATGTTAAATCCTGATTTTGTTAGCATTTCTCCTGTTATATCTGCTGCATCTTTAATTCCTTCCTGTCCCATTTTTTCGGCAATTAAACCCGCTGCTGGAAGATTTAATATTTCTTTTGGCATGCGGTTTACTCTCCCGCCTTCTTGGTCAATTGCGATGAATAATGGTATTTGGTTGACTTGGTTTATTTCTTTTAAATTTTTAATTAAAGTTACCATTTCTTCATAGGTGTTAAAATTTTTACGGTATAAAATGAAACCTCCGATTTTATATTGTAAAATTAATTTTTTGGTTCTCTCTGTTATTTTGGTTCCTTCTATACCTACCATTAACATTTGTCCTATTTTTTCTTCTATGGATAAATTTTCTATTTTTAGTTCCATATATCCCTCTTTTTATCTTTATTTTTACAAAAATAGTATATCATAGATTGATTGAAAAATCTACTAGAAAATTATTTTTAGCATGAATAATTTTCTTTATAAATAAAAAAGACGAACTGCATTTTTTTGCAAATTCATCTTTTAACTATATTGAATTTCCTAGATGGCATTTCCAGCAATCTTATTTTTTAAATTCATTGTATAGCATGATTAGGTCTTTGACCCCGCAGACGTGTTGTATAGCTTGCTATTATTGTTATACAACATATTGTTTTCCAGACCATAGACTCTGTCAACCATCTGAACTATCACAAAATTTCGTGGCTCAATACTAACCCTGCTACCTACCTGTCTACGCTTAATCCATTACATTACTGTAATAAATTCAAGACTCGTTACTAGTGATTTGACTGAATCTTTCCTAGATGGGATTTCCACTCATTAAATTATACAACCTTTCCTGGTCGCACCACGTAGCTTAGTACTTTATCTTTTTTAACTTTTCAAGTTTTATCAATTTATATTATATAAAGTATACTTCTTGAGGTACTACTACTTGCTGTGTTAGAATGGTTTTGTCCATTACGCCAACTAGCATAGTTTCCTTTTCCTCCGTCTTCTAGTACGTCCTGTCGTTTGACTTACTTCTAACGTCCATTCTTGTCCATTTCCTGATAAATCATATATATTATTAATTTTATCCGTTTTGGTTTGTCCAGTAAGAGCATAAGGGGCGTTCGAAATATTGTTGCCTATTGTTGTAGATAGTACATTTACTTTATCTTCACCTTCTAATGCCCACCTCAATATTGCATCATAAGTACATCCCCATATCATATAACTTTTTACTCCTATATATTTATTTGCTAATTCTTTTTGATAAGCATATAAACCATACCATGTATTGGCACTATCCAGTGCTGCTGTTGCTGGTAATACATTACTTTTTGAAATTGCTGTATCTGTTTCTTTCTCTATACTAGTTTCATATCTTCCCACATAAAATCCTTTATACTTAATAATACTAGCTATTAAATCATTGAAATCAGCTTGTAAATCCTTTTTAAATTGCTCAGATGTAGTATAAGTTGTTTCTAAAATACTATTAATGATATTTAAATGTTCTATATCATTATCTCCTCCTGTTACTCCTGCTACTCTTTCATCTTCTACAATATCAGGTTCTCTATATCCTATTCCACTTCCTATATTTCCTCCTCCATTTTCTCTAGTTATTTTTTCTACTTGTGCTGTTCCCGATAAAGTAGTTATATCATATATTATTCCTTCATAATCGTTTTCAGAATTTTCTTGTAGAACTGCCATTTCTTCTATATTTTCTATTGGTACCCATACATATTCGCTTCCATCTGGAGCAACAACTACTAATCCCTTATCTATTACCGTTGTTTCATTATCTTCTTCATCTAATACATAAAATCCCCTTGGAATCACAGCCTCTTTATTATTTGAATTCAAATCTCTAAAAATTGTTTTGGTTGATACTGGTGATTTAGGTGCTTCTGTTACAATATTTGTAGTTGTATATTCATAAATATAATCTTCATAGGTTGATAACGCTGTTTGT
>CALXRH010000046.1 GCA_944390625.1 uncultured Clostridia bacterium | reverse complement strand
TTTTACTTTCGAAATATGCTATGCAAGATGATATCCTTGTAGGTTCACCTGTAATTGGAAGAGCCGATGAAAATCTAAAAAATATCATAGGAATGTTTGTCAATACTTTACCATTACGTATGAAAATTGATACAGACCTATCTTTTGTAAGTTTTCTAAATAAACTAAAAGATATGTGTTTAAATGCTTTTGCTCATCAAACCTACCCATTAGAAAAAATAATGGATGATATTTCGATTACAAGAGATGCTAGTAGAAATCCATTATTTGATGTATTATTTACTTACCAAAACAATGGGTACTTACCAGTGACTTTGCAAAATATACAAGCTAACTATTATTTGCCAGATACCAAAATTGCAAAATTTGATTTATCGTTAGAAATTATCCCAAAGGATGATAAATTAAATTTAAATTTTGAATATTGTACTGATTTATTTACACACAAATTTATGGATATTATGGCAGAACATTATTTAAAAATTTTGCAAATAGTACTTGACAATATGGATATAAAATTATCTAATATAGATATGCTTTCTGAAAAAGAAAAACAAAAAATATTAATTGATTTTAATGACACTACTTTAGTTTATCCGAAAGAAAAATCTTTAATTGATTTATTTAAAGAGCAAGTTAAAAAATATCCAAACCATGTTGCTGTTCAATTAGGAGAAAAATCGATTACCTATCAAGAATTGGATGAAAAATCCAATACGATTGCTTTAGAACTTTTACAATATCCTATTTCTCAAGGAGAAGTAATTGGTTTATATATGAATAAATCAATTGAGCTTATGATAGCCATTTGGGGCGTATTAAAATGTGGTTTTGCCTATATGCCAATGTATATTGGATATCCTGAAGACCGATTAGAATATATGATTGAAAATAGTAATTGTAACTTAGTTCTAACCAAGTCTTCTATTCCAAGAAAGGCTAAATTCCAATGTAAAATTTTAAACATTGAAAATTTTGAGCAAATCAAAAATACGCCAAATTTGAAAGATTTTTCCATTCAGCCTGATAACTTAGCTTATGTTATCTATACCTCAGGCTCGACAGGACGTCCAAAAGGTGTTAAAATAACTCATAAATGTTTAAATAACTACATCCATTCTTTTAACAAATTATTTAACACCATAAGTTATAAGGATAAATTACTATCATCTACTAATATCTCTTTTGATGTTAGTATTTGGGAATTCTTCTTGTCTATATTAAATGGAGCTACCCTTGTATTATATGAAGAAGAAATTATTAATAATATCTTACAATATTGTGAGGCCATCACTCATTATAAAATTACGACTTTATATATTCCACCTAATATTTTAAATGATGTTTATACTATTTTAAAAACCAAAGAAGTTCAAATTAACAAAATATTAGTTGGTGTAGAGCCAATCAAAAGAAGTACTTTAAATAAATTTTATCGTTTGAACCCTAATATGAAAATTGTAAATGGTTATGGTCCTACGGAAACAACGATATGTTCTACTGCTTTAGAATATGAAAAAACGGCAAATTCTAATAAAATTGTTTCGATTGGAAAACCAATTGGTAACACCAAAATTTATATCGTTGATAAAAATATGCACCTTGTCCCTGTGGGCGTTGCTGGAGAACTTTGTATTACAGGTGATGGTGTAGGACAAGGCTATATCAATAATATGACCGAAACCAATAAAAATTTTGTACCTAACATTTTTGATGCTCAATCTAATTCTAAAATGTACAAAACAGGAGACCTCGCAAAATGGAATTATAATGGAACCATCCATTTTATTGGCAGAAAAGATTCCCAAATTAAATTATCTGGTTACAGAATTGAACTAAAAGAAATTGATCATACCATTTTAAGGTATCCTTCTTTAACAAAATGTTTAACTAAACTTTATACCAGAGGAGAAAGTTCTTATTTAGTGACCTATTTTACAGCAACCGAAGAAGTAAATATCTCTGATCTAAACCTATATTTACAAAGTAAACTTGCTTTTTATATGGTCCCTAAAACATTTATCCAATTAGAAGCATTCCCTCTAACCGTAAATGGTAAAATCGATACTAAAAAACTTCCAGACCCAAATATAATTCATGAAGATACCTATGTAGCACCTACTTCTACCTTAGAAAAAACCTTATGTAAAATTTGGCAAAATTTATTTGGTATGGAGAAAATTGGCGTTAATGATAATTTCTTTGATTTAGGTGGCGATTCTTTATCAGCTATTCGATTACAAGTAGAAGCTTTAAATAAACATTTAAATATTACTTATGCTGATATTTTTTCCTATCCTACGATTAAATTATTAGCACAAAAAGCAAGTAATTCTATTGAAACCACAGATAATCAACAAAATTATGATTATTCGAAAATCAATACATTATTAGCTAAAAATGAAAAAGAAAATATACCTGAAAAAATTAATTTATATCCAATTGGTAATATTTTATTAACTGGTTGCACCGGATTTTTAGGAGCTCATATTTTAAATGAATTCCTTTCTACCGAAGAAAATTCAAAAATTTATTGTTTAGTAAGAAGAAAAAATAATATTTCTCCAAAAGAAAGATTAAAAGATACTTTACAATTTTATTTTGGTGGAAAATATGATGAAGAATTCGGCTCAAGAATAATTGTACTTCATGGAGATATTACGAAACCTGGATTTGGATTAAATGAAGAAGTTTTAAATGAAATTTCAAATGGTATATCTTCTGTTATCAATAGTGCTGCTCTCGTTAAACATTACGGAGATTATAATAAATTTAATTTAATTAATGTAGTAGGAACAAAAAATGTAGTAGATTTTTGTAAAAAATATCATAAAAAACTTTATCATATTTCTACGACTAGCGTTTCTGGTATGGGGTTGCCAGAAAATAATCAAAAAAAATCGAAAAAGGTTCTATATTTTAGCGAAAAAGACTTCTATAAAGGTCAAAACTTAAATAATACTTATATAAAAACTAAATTTGATGCTGAAAAATTAATCTTTGAGGAAACTTTGCAAGGCTTAAATGCTTGTATATTTAGAATGGGAAATATTTCAAATAGATATTCTGATGCTAAATTCCAAAGAAATGTATCGGAAAATGCTTTTGTAAACAGAATTAATTACATTTTAAAATTAGGAGTCCTTCAGGAAGGTTTTCAAGAACATGCTACTGAATTTGCTCCCGTTGATTTATGTGCTACTGCTATTATAAAAATTATACAATCTAACCCAAAATTTAATGTGTTCCACATATTTAATGATAACTTAATTCGTTTTACAAACCTAGTTCAATATATTAATCATTTAGGAATCCCATTAAATTTTGTTTCAGATGAAGAATTTTCAAGCAAGGTAACCAATTTCTTAAATGATCCTAATTTGAAAAAAGAAATTTCTGGAATTGTAACTGATTTGGATTCTAATAAATTATTTAAATTAAATGCTAATATTTTATTAGATTCTAAATTTAGTAATTTATATTTACAGAAATTAGGCTTCAATTGGCCAGATATTGATGAAGAATATATAAAAAAATATATCACTTATTTTAAACAGATTAACTTTTTTAACTAAGGAGGAAATTTTAGATGTTTACTACTAATTTAATTACTTTGATTATTTTACTAATATCTTTTTTTGCCACTGCAATATTAAGTTTTTTAATTTTTAACAAAATAGCAAAAAGTCAATTAAGAACTTGGTTCTTATTGACAATTGCTTGTCTTGTTATTTGCAATATAGGATTAATATGCCAAATACTTTTTTCCGAAAAATTTAGCATACCTCCTATCTACTTTGATTATTTTGTCTATATTGGAACTTGTTTTTTGCCTATTTGCCTATTATTTACTAGTTTGATTTTTTCCAAAACAAAAATCAAGTTTAAAAAACAATATTTGTTATTGCTGATTATCCCTGTCTTGTCTTTATTAATACTTTGGACAAACGATTTTCACCATTTATTTTATACCAAATATTCTATTAACTTAAATGAAACAGAGTATGGGCCTTATTTAATTATACATTCTGTATATTCCTACTCTTTATTGCTATTATCTTTGGTTATATTGGTAAAATATTCGATTAAAAATGCCGGTTTTTTTTCCAAACAGTCTTTATTAATAATTTTAGGAACCTTGGTTCCTTTAGTTGTTAATTTTATCTCTTATTTGGGAATTATTAAATCTAATGTATATGTAACACCAATTACTTTTACAATAGCGGTATTTTTATACGCAATTGCTATATTTAAATTTAAATTTTTAAGTATAACTCCTATTGCTCTACAAACAATTGTAGATAGAATGTCAGATGGATATCTTGTTATTAATGAAGAGAATAAAATTATTGATTTTAATAAAACATTTTTAAATTTATCGAAATTTAAAGATACAGATATTAGAAATGTCAATATTTTTGACTTAATCAGAAATTCAAAAAATCTTCATATTGATGAAGAAAAATTAAAGACTCTTTTATATATAACAAAAAATACAACAAAAACGCAAAATATTAATATTTATTTTGAATATATCAATAAATATTTTAATATAGAATTTAGCAGTTTAAATAGCAATCGTTCTTTTATAGGCACTTTAATTTTATTTAAAGATGTTACACAACATATGGAAGATATGCAAACCATAAAAAATAATCAAGACAGCCTTATGGAAAGTGAACGTCTAGCTTCTCTTGGACAACTAATTGGTGGAATTGCACACAACTTAAAAACACCTATCATGTCAATTTCAGGTGCTGCTGAAGGTTTAACAGATTTGATAAAAGAATATGATATTTCAATTGAAAACCCGAATGTAACCTCTTCTGATCATCATGATATCGCAAAAGATATGCAAGTATGGATTGATAAAATAAAAGAATATACCGAATATATGTCAGATGTCATAACAGCTGTTAAAGGCCAAGCCGTAACGCTTTCTGAATCAGAAAATACTTCCTTTGATTTAGAAGAATTAGTAAAAAGAATTGATATTTTAATGAAACATGAATTAAAAAATGCAATTATTTATTTAAATGTTCATATGTATACTGATAGCAAAATGATTATTCATGGGGATGTAAATAGTTTGGTACAAGTAATTAATAATATGATTTCAAATGCCATTCAAGCTTATAATGGTAGAAAAGAAGAGTCAATTAATTTAGATTTTAATACTGATGATGAAAATAATTTAGTTATTTCAATTGAGGATCATGCCTCTGGTTTACCGGAAAAGGTAAAGGAAAAATTGTTTAAAGAAATGATTACAACAAAAGGAAAAAATGGTACTGGTCTTGGACTTTATATGTCTTATTCCACAATTAAAGCTCATTTTAATGGAAATATTACTTTTGAGTCTGAGGAAGGAAAAGGTACTAAGTTTCATATTATTTTACCAATAAGGAGGGATTATTTATGAGAATAGGTAATATACAAAATGATACAAACAATCCAAATAGTTCTTATAAAATTTTAGCTGTTGATGATGAACCAGGAATCATAGACTCTTTGTCTATATTTTTGAAAAGATCTGGCTATTCTTTTACAGGAGTAACCGATCCTGTTGAAGCAATAAAGAAAATAAAAAACGAACATTTTGATTTATTACTCTTAGATTTTATTATGACACCTCTTCATGGAGACCAAGTTGTTGAAGAAATTCGTAAGTTTAATAAAGAACTTTATATTCTATTGCTAACTGGTCATAAAGATTTAGCCCCTCCATTAGAAACCATTCGTAGACTAGATATTCAAGGATATTGTGAAAAAAGTGATAAATTTGACCAATTACTTTTATTAATAGAATCTGGTATAAAATCGGTTGAACAAATGCGAGAAATTAAATCCATAAATGAGAAATTAGCCGATACTTATAAACAATTAGAGCAAGCTTATATGGAAAGTATACAAACAGTACGATATACGGTTGAGGCAAAAGACACTTACACAAGAGGTCATTCAGACAGAGTTTCAGAATTTTCTGTATTAATTGGGAAAAAATTAGGTTTATCAGAAGATGATTTAAGACGACTTAAAATTGGCGGACTATTTCATGATGTTGGAAAAATAGGGGTACCTGATAATATCTTACAAAAAGAAGGAAAACTTTCCGAAGATGAATATTCCGAAATAAAAAATCATCCAACAATAGGAGCCCATATCCTTTCAACCGCTTCTATCTTTCAAGATATTTTGCCTATTGTAAAGTATCACCACGAACGTTATGACGGAAAAGGTTATCCAGAAAGATTACAAGGAGAAAATATCCCTTACTTAGCAAGAATTACGGCAGTTGCAGATACTTTTGATGCCATGACATCGAAAAGAGTCTATCGTGATTCCATTCCACTAGATCAAGTAATTGAAGAATTTAAACGTTGCCGTGGAACGCAATTTGATCCTGGACTTGCTGATTTGTTTGTCGATATATTGGAAAATGATTATAATTCTATTTTAGAAATACAGAAAAAATATGAATAATCTTTTTGGGGGCGCAGTCAAAAAATATATTTTTTGACTGCGCCCCCTTTTCTTCTATCTTTTCTAATATTTTATACCTTCATACTTAATCCAACTTTATGTCTTTCGTTATCAATTTTAATAACTTTTACTTTAACAATATCTCCAACTGATACGATGTCTGAAGGATTTTTAATATATTGATCGCTCATTTCTGAAATATGAACTAAGCCATCATATTTTACACCAATATCAACAAAGGCACCAAAGTCGATTACATTTCTTACGGTTCCTTGCAATATCATCCCTTCTTTTAAGTCCTCAAATTTTAGCACATCTTGCCTTAAAATTGGTTTTGGCATTTCATCTCTTGGGTCTCTTCCTGGTTTAGAAAGTTCTTCGATCATATCTTTGAGTGTCATTTCTCCCATATCTAACTCTTTTGCAGCCTTTGCTATGTCAATTGTTTTTAATTTTTCTCTTAAAGTGGTAATTTTTTCTTTATCTCTTAAATCTTCCGTTTTAAAACCAAGACTCATTAATAGTTTTTCTGCTTTCTCATAACTTTCTGGATGAACTGCTGTAATTTCTAAAGGATTTTCTCCATCTATAATTCTTAAGAAACCAGCACATTGTTCAAATGCAACTTTCCCTAGTTTGGAGACTTTTAATAGCTCTTTTCTTGCTTTTAATTTTCCATTTTCATCTCGATATTTTACGATATTTTTGGCAATACCGCTATTGATTCCCGAAACATAACTTAGAAGAGATGGCGTTGCGGTATTAACATCTACTCCTACTTTATTTACGGCATCTTCTACTACTCCCGCTAAACTCTCTGCTAGTCTTTTTTGATTGACATCATGTTGATATTGCCCTACTCCTATTGCTTTTGGGTCAATTTTTACCAATTCTGCTAAAGGGTCTTGTAACCTTCTGGCAATGGATATCGCTCCTCTTATGGAAACATTGATATCTGGATATTCTTCGGTTGCTAGTTTTGATGCAGAATAAACCGATGCCCCTGCTTCACTTACAATTACATAACTTACTTCATGTTTCGCATCTTTTATCATATCTGCTACAAATGCTTCGGATTCGCGTGATGCGGTACCATTTCCAATGGCTATCATATCAATATCATCTTTTTCGATTAACTTTAATAGTTCTTTTTTGGCTCCTTCTACATCGTTTTGTGGAGCAGTTGGATAAACCGTTGAAATATCTAAAACTTTCCCTGTTTCATCAATTACTGCTATTTTACAACCTGTTCGGTAAGCTGGGTCAAACCCCATAACCGTTTTTCCTTTGATTGGTGCTCCTAAAAGCAGTTGTTTAGCATTTTGTCCAAATACTTTAATTGCTTTTTCTTCTGCTTTTTCGGTTAAATCGGAACGAATTTCGCGTTCGATCGATGGTTCGATTAATCGTTTGAAACTATCTAAAATGGTGTCTTTTAGCATTTCAGTAAATTGGGTTTGTCCCTTTATGATAGCTTTTTCCATTGCATATAAAATTTTTTCTTCGTTTTTATCTATTTTTACTTTTAAAAATTCCTCTTTTTCTCCTCGATTAATTGCTAAAATTCTATGACTTGGAATTTTCGATACAACTTCGCTATAATCATAGTACATTTCGTAATTAGATGGTTCATCTTCTTTTACTGCTTTTGTTGCTATAATACCTTCTCTGTAACATATTTTTTTGATTTTCTTTCTAAAATCTGCATTGTCTGAAATGTCTTCTGCTATAATATCTAAAGCTCCGCAAATGGCATCTTCCGCAGTGGCTACCACCTTGTCTTTATTCTTTTTATCTTCTTCGGAAAGTGTGTTGATATTAATGTATTGTTTTGCTATTTCATTTATGTCTTTCGTTTCGGTTTGTTCTAAGATAATTTTTGCCAAAGGCTCTAATCCCTTTGCTTTCGCAACCGTTGCTCTTGTTTTCTTTTTTTGTTTGTATGGTCTGTAAATGTCTTCTACTTCTGCAAGTGTCGTAGCTGCTGCTGTTGCTTGTAAAATTTCATCTGTTAGCTTTCCTTGTTCTTCAATTGATTTTAAAATTTCTTCTTTTCTTTGTTCTAAGTTTCTTAAATAATTTAGTCTATCCCCTAAGATTCTTAGTTGTTCATCGGTTAAGCCCCCTGTTACTTCCTTTCTGTAACGAGCTATAAAAGGAATGGTATTTCCTTCATCAATTAGGGCTACTGCGTTTTCAACTTGTGTGTTTTTGACATTTAGTTCTTGGGCGATTTGGTTTGTAATTTTTTCCATTTTGGTTTCCTTTCTTTATTTTTGCTTTGTGCTTCTATATTATTACTTTTTTGGTTTAAAGTCAAATATAATTTCTATTTTTGTACAATATTTCCTAATTAACAAATTTTAAAAAACGGCTTGACAATATTATGTAAATATGATATGATTTCAATAAATAATTTTATTTGAAACCCTTAAAACTCCACCGGTTGTAATCGGTGTTAACATAATATAATATGACAATGAAGAAAGGAAGATGGGGGATGAAAATTCCAAAATTAAAGTGTAACTCATGTGACGGAGGTAGGTATCGGTCTTTTGATATCCATACCACATCTCTCTGCCCACACAAATGCCCTTATTGCATCGACGAACACAATCGCCATTGCAAAGAAAATGTGCCGGACTTTGCTAGAATAGCACAAACCATTATCAACCATGCGGCTGACCTGGATGATGTTCTGTTTTTAGGTGGGGAACCTTGTCTCTATTTAGAGCCTCTCCTTAAATGCATCCAAACAGTTAAAGCACAGACATCATTAAAAATTTACGTGACTACGTCTGTGCCTAACACTTGTTTTCGCCATCCAGAAACGTTTTTCGAATTAATCGAAAGTGTAGATGGCTTAAACATTTCGGCTCAACATTATAATGAGCTTATCGCCGATAAAATCAGAGGAACAACTTCCTCTTTCAATCGGCAGGAGTTTTATGCGCAACTTCCTCAGAAAAAGAAGATTCGCATAAATTTAAACCTTATAAAAGGATTTCTTGACGAAAAACAAGATATCCTGAACACCCTGCATCATTATGATGATATGGGCTTTGGAAGCATTCTGATACGGGAGTTACAACATACTCCCACATACTATGCATCCTTTGAAAAAGCCATGGATATGCATTTTCCGAGTGCCTATTCGTATGGGTGTCAAACAACTATTGAGATCCCGGGGGAACACTTTAGTTGTCCTATTATACTAAAACGTTCCTGCCCACTAGTTGAACCATCTATACACGTTCATCCTGAGGATTGTATAAAAGCTTTTTTAAAGCTTTTTACATCATCTCATGGAAATACATTTGGAGTTGTCTGGGAAGATGGCTCTCTTAAGGAAGGGTGGTGAGACGATGAAAAAACTTTTTTGGTTTTTGGTGAAGACCAGTTACAGGCTTCACCGGAACGGATCTAATCCGTGCTGTCACTAGTTCACACACAAAAACCCCTCGGACAATTGTCCGAGGGGTTTTCTATACTTCTTTTTCTTTCATTCTATGCCCAAATATTCATTGTAAGTAACTTCTCGATCAATCACTTTCCCATCTTGCTTAATATCAATAATTCGATTGGCAACGGTTTGTGTTAATTCGTGGTCATGAGAAGTAAATAAAATATTACCAATAAATTTTTTCATCCCTTCATTTACAGATGTGATACTCTCCATATCTAGGTGGTTAGTAGGTTCATCCATAATTAAGAAATTGGCTCCTGATAACATCATTTTTGAAAGAACACATCTTACTTTTTCTCCACCTGAAAGAACTTTTACTTTTTTCAATGCTTCTTCTCCAGAAAATAGCATTCTTCCTAAGAAACTTCTTACATAGGTTTCATCTGGGTCTTTTGAATATTTTCTTAGCCATTCCGTAATGTTTTCGTCTGTTTCAAATAAATAGTTGTTGTCTTTTGGGAAATAGGTATGGGTTATGGTTTGTCCCCATATAATTTCTCCTTCGTCTGGTTCCAGTTCTCCTTCTATGATTTGGAACAGTACAGTTTTAGCAAGTTCATTGTCTGCCAAAAATGCAATTTTGTCTTTTGCTTTTACGGTAAAAGATATATTATTTAATATTTTTTCTCCATTGATGGTTTTCGAAATATTTTTTATTTGTAAAATATCATTTCCTGGCTCTCTATCTGGTTTGAAATCTACATATGGGTATTTTCTGTTCGATGGTCTGATTTCTTCTAGTTGTATTTTTTCAAGTGTTTTCTTTCTCGAGGTTGCTTGTTTGGATTTAGAGGCATTGGCACTAAATCTGGCAATAAAGTCTTGTAATTCTTTTATTTTTTCTTCTTTTTTCTTATTTTGCTCTCTTGCTTGTTTTAAAGCTAGCTGACTAGATTCGTACCAAAAATCATAGTTTCCTGGATAAACCGTTATTTTACCAAAATCGACATCTGCTATGTAAGTACATACTTTGTTTAAGAAATAACGGTCATGTGATACAACAATCACTGTATTTTCAAAGTTAATTAAAAATTCTTGTAGCCAATTTATGCTTTTTAAATCTAAGTCATTGGTAGGCTCGTCTAATAAAAGGATATCTGGATTTCCAAATAGACTTTGGGCAAGAAGTACTTTTACTTTTTCTCTTGCTTCCATTTCTTTCATTAATTTATAGTGATTTTCTCCTGGGATTCCTAAATCATTTAAAAGGATTGCTGCATCTGATTCTGCATTCCAACCATCTAGTTCGCTAAACCTTTCTTCTAATTTGGCAGCTTTCATTCCATCTTCTTCTGAAAAATCTGGTTTGGCATAGATTTCTTCTTTTTCTTTCATGATGTCATATAGTTCTTTATTTCCCATGATGACAGTATCGATTACCGTAAATTCTTCAAAGGCGAAGTGGTCTTGTTTTAAAATGGATATTCTTTCTCCCTTTTCTTTTGTAACATCCCCTTTGCTTGGCTCAATTTCGCCAGATAATACTTTTAAAAAGGTAGATTTTCCTGCCCCGTTGGCTCCTATAATTCCGTAACATTCTCCTTTACTAAATTTTATATTAACATCTTCAAATAATACTCTCTTTCCAAATCGAATGGTAACTCCATTTGCTGATAGCATATTTTTTTCTCCTCTCTCTTTTATCCATTATTTTACAGTTGGATATTTTTGGACTTGTTTATTTTACTATAAATATGCTTAAAAATCAATAGTTATATCTATTATTACAAAAAAATAAGTTAGTATATAGATTTTCTAAACCCTATCTACTAACTTATCTTTTTATGTTTTAATCATCAAATAATAATTTAATTCCCCATAATCCAGAAATTCCAACTAAAGCATAAACAATTCTACTAAGTGTACTCATCTCTCCGAAAATGGTAGCAACTAAATCGAATTTAAAAAATCCAATTAATCCCCAATTTATGGCTCCTATGATAATTAAAACTAAAGCAATTTTATCTAATATTTTCATTAATATCTTTCCTTTCTTAAAAATCAAAATTTTATTGATTTTTTTATCTTTTTTATTAATATATACCAAATTTTATTTTTTATGTATTTTCCATAAAATTTATTTTTATTATTTTCTATTGATAATTTCTTATTTTTATGATAATCTTAAATAAAATTTGAAAAAAGGGAAGTAAAATATGAGACAAAGAAGATCCAAAAGAAGATTTAAAAATAATGATTTTTTAGATAATTTAAAACTAATTTCCAAAATTTTAAGTGTATTAATTATCATTTGTTTAATCATTTTTATTTATTCAGCTATTCAAGTAAAAAACTCTACTTTTGTTTCGCAAAATGAAAATTCAGGTGAAACAAATTTATCTGAACAGACAAATGACATAAATTTAGAAAATGCCGTTTCCACTAATGATGCAACAACAGAAAATTCTACACCTCAAGAAACCGAAGAAGAAACGCCAAAAAGTACCACAATTAATATGGCATTTACAGGTGACATTATGTGTCATAACACAATTTATAATGATGCTTATGATTCTTCAACTGATACTTATGATTTTTCTTATATTTTTGAAAATATCAAATATTACATTCAAACAGCCGATATTGCAGTAGGAAATTTAGAAACCACCTTTGCTGGATCAAGCAGAGGCTATAGTAGTTATCCAACTTTTAATACACCAGAAGCCTTAGCTTATAATTTAAAAAAAGTGGGGTTTGATGTTTTGTCTACTGCTAATAATCACTGTTATGATAAGGGATATAACGGATTAGAAAGTACCATCGATTATTTAGATAATGCAGATATTTCTCATACCGGAACCTATAAATCAGAAGAAGCACAAAATACTATTTTAATCAAAAATGTAAAAGGAATGCAAATAGCTTTTTTAAGTTTTACTTACGGTACCAATGGAATCCCCGTTCCTTCTGATAAAACATATTCTGTAAATTTAATCGATGAAGAATTAATATTAAAACAACTTTCTCTTGCCAAAGAGCAAAACCCAGACCTAATATGTGTTAGTATGCATTGGGGTATAGAATACCAAACGGCTCCTAATTCAGAGCAAAAAGAGCTTGCCGATTTTCTATTTCAAAATGGTGCTGATATCATTATAGGAAATCACCCTCATGTCTTACAGCCGATGGAAAAAAGAGAAATCACGTTACAAGATGGTACAACCAAAGAAGGTTTTATTGTCTATTCTCTAGGAAATTTCTTAGCAGACCAAAATAAAACTTATACCAGAGATTCTGCCATTTTAAATTTAAGCATAACGAAAGATATAGATGGAGCCATAAAAATTAATTCTGCTAAATATACTCCTGTTTATATTTATAAAGATACTTCTAGTTCTTCTAAAAAATTTAAAATTATCGATTTAGAAAATACCATTGCAAGCTATGAAGCAGGTTATGATACAAGTATTGGAAAAAATGTCTATAATACTTTTAAAACGGAATTAAATAATATAAAAAGAATTATCGGAGATGAAATTTTGTAAAACTTAGAGAAAAGATGAAATTGGGGACGAAGGAAAAAATATCATTTTTCAAATGATATTTTTTTCAGACTGTTGACAAAGTATATAAAAAATATTTTGTTAATAGTCTTTTCTTTTTTAAAAAAATAATGTAAAATAAATATAGTTCTCCATTCAACCAAAAAGAGAACAAAAAAATGTAGATTTTTCCT
>CALXRH010000045.1 GCA_944390625.1 uncultured Clostridia bacterium | reverse complement strand
TTGTAACAGCACATAAAATCACCAAAAAAGACGCTTTGGAAAGAGTGGTAAGAAATATCCAAAATGTTGGAGGAAAGATTGCAGGAGTGGTTGTAAATAAAGTACCAGTATCAGCAAGGCGTTATGGCGAAAGATATTATTATTATGGTGAAGATAAAATTTTGTCAGGAAAATCAAATAAAAATAAAGCAAATTCAGCCAAAAAACAAGCACCCAAAATAATAGGAAACTTTAATAAACCACTTATAACGAAAAATGAAGTTCACAAAGAGCAACCAATTGTGGAAGAAAATGATTTATTTAAAGATGATGATGATGAACCATTTATGAAACAAAACCAAGAAAAAATGGCAATCAATAGAGAACAAGAAAATTTGGACAAAACCAATGATATTTTAAAACAAATTAATGATTATTTAGATAAAGAAAAGAAAAAACTATAAAATATAAGCAAGTTTAAAGGAGCAAAAGAATGATAGATTTTCATACACATATACTTCCAAAAGTAGATGACGGTTCTAAAAGTGTAGAAGAGACTTTTGAATTATTGAAAGAAGCACGAAATGCTGGATTTGATTCGATTATATCTACATCCCATTATATGGAAAAATACTATGAAGTAAATGTAGCAGAAAGGCAAATCTGGATCGATGCTCTTTCTGCTAATTTACAAAAAGAAGGGATTAACTTAAATTTATATTTAGGAAATGAAGTTTATATAACAGAAAATATCATCCAACTTTTAGAAACTGGAAAGGCGACAACGATCAATCGCACAAATTATATACTTTTTGAATTTCCATTAAATGTAAAACCCATGAATATGTATGATGTAATTTACGATATGTTGCAATACAAACTAATTCCAGTTTTGGCCCATCCAGAAAGATATGTATTTGTCCAAAAAGAACCAGAAATTATATATGACTTAATTCAAAAAGGGGTACTCATGCAAGCCAATTACGGAAGCATCCTTGGCCAATATGGTGAAAAAGCTCAGTTAATTGTAAAAAGATTTTTTGAAAATAATATGATTCATTTCCTAGGAAGTGATGTTCATAAGAAAAATTCAATTTATCCTAGAATACCACAGGCTCTAAGTGAAATTAGGTTGCTTGTAGGAGAAGAAAAATTAGAAGAATTAACCACCATAAATCCAGGGTTGGTTTTGGAAAATAAAAAAATTGATATGGATGAACCAACTGAATTTAAATTATCCTTAAAGGAAAAGATGATTATTAATTTGAAAAAGTAAAAAAGACTTAAAAATTTTATTTTTAGGTCTTTTTTTTCTATGGTTTTTACGCTAAAAGCTTGAATAATCTTATAAAAATGTGATAAAATTAGCAAAGATAAAGGAGGGGAAAGTAGTGGACAAAAAAAACATAAAAAAAATACTAGGAAAAGTAATTTTTATTGCCATACTCTTTTTATTAAGTTTCAATGCAAACAAATCAATGGCAACCCAAGAAATTCCAAAAGTTTATTTTGAAGGAAATATAAGCAACATGACCGAAAAAACAGACGAAAGGCAAATTAAGATAAAATTTACCAGCACAGAAATCAATTTTGAAACCAATGCCAAAATAAAAATACAAGGAACCTCCAGTTTAGGATTTGAAAAAAAGAATTATAATATAACCTTATATACAGATGATACATACCAGAGCAAAGAAAAAGTAGATGTAGGACAAGGGTGGGGAGCCCAAAGTAAATATTGCTTAAAAGCAAATTGGATTGATAAAACACATTCCAGAAACATCGTATCTGCTAGAATTACAGCAAAAATACAAAAAAAATATCAGCTATTTGAAAACACGCCCAATAATGGAGTAATCGATGGATTTCCAATCGAAGTCTATTCCAATAATGAATTCTTAGGAATTTACACTTGGAATATACCAAAAGATGCTTGGCTATGGGGACTAGATGAAGATAACCCAAACCATATAGCAATAGTTGGAGATGGTTGGACAGATGCAGTAGCATTTAAAGAAGAAATTACAACCTTTGAAGAAGCTGAATGGGAAGTAGAAGTAGGAGAAAACAATCAAGAAACCATTGATAAATTTAATCGAATTATTCATTTTATAAATACTAGTTCAGACGAGGAATATATAAGAGACTTTGAGCAGTATTTAAACAAAGATGCCACATTAAATTACATTATTATGCTCTATGCCATGGAGGGAAGTGACAATTATGGCAAAAACATGGTTATGCTTACTTATGATGGTAAGGTTTGGTATCCAAGTTTATATGATATGGATTCCACATGGGGCACATGGTCTGATGGTAGCTTATGTGAGACCTATGATTATATCCCTGACACCATATCAAACAAAATACTAAACAGAACGATACAATGTTTTTCCAAAGAACTTGCAACCAGATGGTTTGAACTAAGACAAGACATTTTAGCAAAAGATAATATATTAGCTGAATTTATTAATTTTATAGGGACAATCCCACAAGAAACCTTCCAAAAAGAACAGGAAAGATGGGGAGAAATACCTGGTTATGGAATGGATCAAATAGAAGAATTTTTAGATTATCGATTAGGATACATAGATAATATAATGTTAGAAAAAATGGGAACACAAGAATTGAATCATATCAACTATAATAATTATTATGAAGAATTAGAGGCCTATTTTATCTTTATTTTGATTGTATTATTAATTATTATGTTAGTAAAATACATCATTATAAAAAGGCAAAAAGATAAAAATCAATAAATAAAAAGGCATTAGGAGGAGTTTTTTTAATGAAAGAAAAAAGAAAATTAAACTTCTTATTATATGGAGAAGGTTCATTTTTAAACAAAGGATGTGAAGCAATTGTTAATACAACCATCCACAAAATAAAAAAGAGTTGTGAAGGAGAGATTATCCTTGCGACCAATGACATAGAATATGACTCAAAATATTACAATTCACTTATAACCAAATATGTGAAACAATCCTTTGAAAACAATGAGCCATTAAAAGAAGAAATAACAGATATCTGCTTATCGGTTGGTGGAGATAATTACTCTTATGGAGATCCCACTTGGCTTTATGAGATTAATAAAAACATCAAAGCAAAAAACAAAAAAAACGTATTATGGTGTGCTTCTCTTTATGAGGAAATTACATCAGATGAAATGATAAAAGATTTAAAAACTTATGATGTGATTATCGTAAGAGAATCACTAAGCTATCAAGCAGTAAGTAAATATGTAGACAAAGAACATATTTTGCTTTTGCCAGATACGGCATTTTCGCTAGGAAAAAAGGAAGTTAAATTACCGCCAATTTTCGGACAAGGCAAAAAGGTAGTTGGAATCAATATCAGTCCTTTAATTTCTAAATTTACAGACAAACAAAATAATATTTTAGAGAGTTTAAAAGAACTAATAGAGTATCTATTACAGAAAGCAGATTACAATATTGCACTAATACCACATGTTTATATAGAGGGAAATAATGACTTAGACTCTTTAAAAATCATAAAAGACCTATATCGTAAGGAGCCAAGAATTGAATTGTTAGATGAAAAAATTTACGACTGTGAAGAACTAAAATACATCATTTCCCATTGTAGTTTGTTCATTGCTGCTAGAACGCATGCTAGTATTGCAGCTTATGCAAGCTTGGTTCCAACTTTAGTAATAGGATATAGTGTAAAATCCAAAGGGATTGCCTTAGACTTATTTGGAGAATATGAAAATTTTGTCATACCAGTAGATCAAATAACACCAAAAGCCCTACTTGCCAAATTTCAATATATACAAGAAAATGAACAGAAAATTAAGCAAATTCTGCAAGAAAAAATACCTTCGATACAAGAAAAATCAGCCAATCTAATCGATTCTTTACTCGAGAAATTAGATGAGTTAGATAAAAAATATATTACAGATCACTACAAATGTACAGGCTGTATGGCATGTTTTAACAGTTGTCCTCATGATGCCATTGAAATCATTCAAACCAAAGATGGTTTTTCTTATCCTAAAATAAACCAAGAAAAATGCACAAGATGTAATTTATGCAAAAAAGTTTGCCCATGTAATCAAGATTATAAAAATGAATATACCACACCAGAATTTTATGCAGCATTTAATTTAAACGAAAAAGATCGAATCAAAAGTTCATCTGGAGGAATAGTATCGTTGCTGGCAAGAGACACTTTAAAACAAGGTGGTGTAGTATATGGTGTAACCTTAGAAAAAACACAAGCAAAACATATTAGAATTGAAGATGAAAAAGATTTATATAAAATTAGGGGGTCTAAATATGTACAAAGTGAAATTGGGCAGATACTAAAAAAAGTAAAAGAAGATTTAGAAAACCAAAGGAAAGTATTATTTACAGGAACCCCTTGTCAAATTGAAGGATTAAAAGCTTATTTAAAGAAAGATGATGAACATTTAACTTGCATATCTATTATATGTCACGGGGTACCAAGTCCTATGATTTGGAAAAGATATTTAGAAGAAAAAGAGAAAAAAGAAAAAAGCAAAATAAAAAATATAAATTTTAGGAGTAAAAAATTAGGATGGCATAAATTTAGTATGGTGTATGAATATGAAAATGGAAAAGTAGAATCCATACCGTTTACACAAGACACGTATATGAACGGATTTTTAAAAAACTATTTTTTAAGAGAATCTTGTTATTATTGTCAAATGAGGTTTGATAAAAAGAATCAAACAGATATCTTAATAGGAGATTTCTGGGGGATTGAAAATGTGTTATCTGAAATGGATGATGA
>CALXRH010000044.1 GCA_944390625.1 uncultured Clostridia bacterium | reverse complement strand
TCATAATCTAAATCCTCCAAAAATTAAAATTTTTATTAATAAAATTATCTCTTACAAAAGCTTGAAATACTAGAACAAACGTACTATATGAATTGGGTAAAAATTGGGTAAAATCTTCTCAAAAAATGCCATAAAAATGCACAAATGTTCTATAAAGTAAAACTCTTGTAAATACTTAAATACCAACAAAAACTCTAATTTCCACAAACTTACAAAAAGTAGTCAAACCTCGCTCATAACCCCAAGGTCACCCCTAAAAATATTTTCAAAAACCAACCAAAAACAAAACGCTAAAAAATAAAATATTTCAATATAACCACTCAAAATCATATAATAACAAACCCAAAAAGAAAATTACTCAACAAGAAATTCCACAAATATTGTTTAAAACAGAAAACTATGATATAAAATAAAAAACTCCTAACTTAAATAGACATAAAAAACAAAAAAAAGGAAACACTAAACAAGGAGGGATCATATGCTAAAAGAAATACTACTAATCATACTAGGATTTATCTTTCTAATAAAAGGAGCAGACTTACTCGTAAAAGCTGCCACAAGCATTGCCAAAAAATTAGGCCTATCAGAGTTATTAATCGGATTAACAATAGTTGCAGTGGGCACATCACTTCCGGAGATATTTGTAACCATTACATCTGCCCAAGAAGGACGTTCTGATTTAATTATAGGTAATGCCATAGGAAGCTGTATATGTAACTTCTTATTAGTGATAGGACTTACTAGTTTAATAAGACCAATCAAACTAGATAAAAGAATTGTAAATAGGCATCTTCCTATAGGAATTGGTGCAATGGTACTACTATTATTTTTAGGAAATACGGAAAAATTAGGAGATGTTCAAACCATAATCAGTTGGCAAGGAATTGTATTAATATTATTTACCATAGCCTATATTATCTATACCATATATGAAGAAAAACAAATGAAAAACGAAAAAATAGACCAAGAGATCATCGAAGACACAAAATCAAAAGAAAGAGATTCGTTATGGATCATCATAATTTATATGATACTAGGATTATTCGGACTAAAATTTGGAGCCGATTTCGTGGTAGACAATGCTGTATCCATAGCAGAGAAATTTGGCTTATCAGAAAGTTTCATTGGAATGACTATTATTGCAGTTGGAACAGCATTACCTGAAATTATAACAGGAATTATTTCATCCAAACGAAATGAAACAGATTTATTATTAGGAAATGTTACAGGATCGAATATTGTCAACTTATGTTTATTAATTGGATTAGGAGCGATTATTAACCCATTAACTTTTACAACTGATTTTAATATCAGCATTTTAATTTTAATTGCCATAACCATATTTTTACAAATCATAGTAAGCAAAAATGAAAATAATGAATTAGATAGAAAAAAAGGGCTTCTCTTAATCATCGTTTACATTATCTATATATTAGGTATTCTTTAAAAATATATCAAAATTCCCCCAAAGCAAAACCTGTATTCAAGATGAGGGTACCAGATGGGGAGATAAAAAATCTTGCATAGATTCCTCGGCTTGCTCCGGAATTCACACTTTCTAAAATCGAATGAAACGAGCCTCTCGCTATATACTTCGCGCTTCCTCATTCCATTCAATTTAAGAAAGTGTAAAATTCCTCCACTGCGCATTCGGAATTTACGCAAGATTTTTTATCTCCCCATCTGGTACCCTCATCTTGAATACAGGTTTTGCTTTGGGGGAGGGTTAAGCTTTTTGTTTAAATTTACAAATATAATAACGAATATCTAAATAACTAACTTTATTGCCCAAAGCCTCTTTTAAAGGCTTCAATTTTTCTATACCAATTTCTTTAATAGCACTTACAATTTCATTTTCAAATTCGGTATGAATATCTTTTTCCATATCAATCTCCATTCCACTATCCAAGCAGCTAATCAAATGATTTTCAATTGTAGTTCTAGTAAGGTTTCTCTCTTGTGCAATTTCATCAATCGATTTACCGCTTTGGTATAAATGGTAAGACACCATTTTCGTATCTTCTTTTTTGGGATTTTCTTTACTAGACTTTGGAGACATTTTTTTCTGTAAAGAAGCGTTTTTCGGAAGCTTAATATTATTTTCCGATACATATTTGGCAATTATTTCCATAAAATCGTTTCCATATTTAACTAATTTATTTAACCCAACGCCATCGACCTTAAGCATATCTTCTGGAACAGTTGGAAAAAAAGTAGCCATTTGCCTTAAAGAAGAATCAGAGAAAACGACAAAAGGAGGAATCTGATTCCATTCGGCAATTTTTTTTCTTAAATCATATAAAATAGATAATAATTTTTCGTCAAAATTAGCTTCGATAGGATGAAGACCATGGTGATTCGTTCTAGTTTCCATTTTTTCAATTTTTTTCTTAATAAAAACACGCTTTCCATGAAACAAAACATCATTAGCAGATTGATTCAAGATCAAAATGGGGTATTTATCGCCAATCGTTTTAATATATCCTTCTGTTATCAAATAATAAATTAAATCTTTAATGGTATCTTTCGAATACTCCTTCATAAGTCCGTAAGTAGATAAGTTATCAAACCCAAAACTTTTAATTCTTTCTGTTTTTGCCCCTTTTAAAACATCCGTAACAAGGCCGCTGCCAAAGTGTTCATTCATTCTTTTGATACAAGACAAAATTTTTTGGCTATCAGAGGTAATATCAGTAAGTTCTGTTTCACTTAAGCAATTACTACAATTTTCGCAATTATCAAAAGTAGGAATTTCATCAAAATATTCCAAAATGTATTTTCTAAGACATTTATCGGTATTACAATAATCAACCATATCATTTAATTTTTCATATTCTTGCGAATGATTTTCGGAAGGAACCGATTCAATCAAAAACTTATTGGCCATAATATCAGCTCTGCTAAAAAGCAAGATACATTCAGAAGGTTCGCCATCACGGCCGGCACGACCAGCTTCTTGGTAATAACTTTCTAAATCTTTTGGCATATTGTAATGAACTACATAGCGAATATTTGATTTATCAATTCCCATACCAAAAGCATTAGTAGCAACCATAATTTGGGTTCGGTCATAAGTAAAATCATCTTGTGATAAAGTTCTTTGCTTTTCCGTCATTCCTCCATGATATTTAGAAACACAATAGCCTCGTTCTGATAATTCGCTAGATAAATAATCGACATTCTTTCGTGTTAAACAATAGATAATACCAGAATCATTTTTATTTTTTTCTACATAATCTGTTATAAATTCAAGTTTATCTTCTGGCATTTCAACCGAAAATTTTAAGTTTTTTCGATCAAACCCAGTTGTTAACGAAAATGGATGATTTAAATGAAGTAAATTTACGATATCTTCTTTGACAATTTGTGTGGCAGTTGCCGTAAAAGCACTAACAATTGGTCGTTTTTTTAAATTTAAAATCACATTAGCAATTTCTCTATAACTTGGTCTAAAATCATGTCCCCATTGAGAAACACAGTGAGCTTCATCGATTGTAAACATAGAAATATCTATTTTATTTAATAGATTTAAAAAAGTATCAGAATTTAATCTTTCAGGTGCGACATAAATAATTTTATAAACTTGATGGAGAATATTTTCAATTGCTTTTTCATAACTATGGTAGGAAAGAGTGCTATTAATGTAAGTAGCAGGAATTCCTATTTCGTTTAAGGTATCTACTTGGTCTTTCATAAGGGAAATTAAAGGCGAAATGACAATGGTTACACCACTAAAAATCATAGCAGGAATTTGATAACAAATTGATTTACCACTTCCTGTAGGCATAATACCTAAAACGTCTTCTCCGTTTAAAATGTGCTGTATAAGCGTTTCCTGGCCTGGCCTAAAATTTTCGTATCCGAAATATTTTTTTAATATGTTTTTTGCTTCAATCAATGTTTAACCTCTTTTCTTGTTTATGAATCTATTTTATTATAACATTAGAAAAACAAAAAAACAATCGAAATTTGTCGATTACCGTAAAAATTTTATTCCGTAGCAAGAACCTTGACATCCGTGTGGCTCTTATGGTATAAATATTTTGGAAAGAAGGGGGTAGAATGATAAAAGAAATAAAACATCCTTTAATGGAACATAAATTAGCCATATTAAGAGATAAAAACACAGGAACTAAGGAATTTAGAGAACTAGCTGGAGAAATCGCAAGTATTTTATGCTATGAAGCAATGAGAGATGCGGCATTAGACGAATGTGAGATCGAAACGCCGATGCAAAAAATGAAAGCAAAAAAGATTAATGAGGATCGATATGCATTTATTCCTATATTAAGAGCAGGAATGGGTATGACAGATGGAATTGAAAAATTAATACCAAATGCTAAAATAGGAGTAATCGGATTGTATCGAAATGAGGAAACTCTAAAACCAGTAAAATATTATTATAAAGTGCCAAAAGATATTAAAAATAGAACCGTAATCTTATTAGACCCTATGCTTGCAACAGGCGGTTCAGCAAGTGATGCCATTTCTATGCTAAAAGAAGATGGTGTAAAAAACATAAAATTTCTATGTATCATAGCAGCTCCAGAAGGAGTTAAAAAATTAGAAGAAACTTATCCAGATGTCGAAATTTTCTGTGGAAAAATCGATGAAAAATTAAACGAGAATGGCTATATATTGCCAGGCCTAGGAGATGCCGGAGATCGAATATTTGGAACCAAATAAAATGAGGAGGGAAAGTAAATGAAAGTATTACTAGTAAATGGAGGCCCACATAAAGATGGTTGTACTAATTTAGCTTTAGAAGAAGTTGCCAAAACATTAGAAGAGCAAAATATCGAAACCGAAATCTTTTGGTTAGGGGTAAAACCTATCGGAGGTTGTATTGGTTGTAATCAATGCTTAAAAACTAATAATCGATGCTTTATGGATGATAAAGTAAATGAATTTTTAGACAAAGTAGACGAAGCAGATGGCTTTGTTTTCGGAAGCCCAGTGCATTTTGCAGCAGCAGCAGGAAATATGACATCCTTTTTAGATCGTGTATTTTATGGCAGAGGAAATTTATTTCAAGGAAAATTGTATAGTTCGGTTGTAAGTTGCAGAAGAGGTGGAGCAACAGCAGCATTTGACCAATTAAATAAATATGCACTAATTAGTAATATGTATATAGTAGGAAGCTCTTACTGGAACCAAATACATGGAAACAATAAAGAAGAAGCAAAACAAGATTTAGAAGGAATGCAAACCATGAGAAATTTAGGAAAAAATATGGCCTATATGTTAAAATGCATGGAATTAGCCAAAAACCAAAATATCGAAAAACCAGAATATGAAAAACCAATCAAAACGAATTTTATCCGATAAAACATGGAGGAAAAAAGTATAATTATGGAATATTGGGAAGTATTAGACGCAGAAGGAAATGCAACAGGAGAAATCATGAAAAAATACGATCCAGAAGTTTTTGCAAGAGGACTGTATCATTTAGGTGCAGATGTCTGGATTATAAATTGCGATAACAAAATTTTAATTCAAAAAAGGTCAGGACAAAAAAAGCTAGAACCTAATGTTTGGGCGATGACAGGAGGATCCGTTGTAGTAGGAGAAAACTCTTTAGAAACGATTGTTAGAGAAACGAAAGAAGAATTGAATATTGATATAGAATCTCATAACTTAAAATTAATTACCAAGTTTAGAACTGGTAATGTTTGGATTGCCACCTATGTTTTAAAAGAAAATTATGATATTGCAAAAATGACATTTCAAAAAGAGGAAGTATCAGATGCTAAATGGGCAACTTGGGATGAAATCAATGATTTAGTAAATAAAGGACAGTTTATTAAAAACCGATGGGAATTTGTGGGTGAATTCCTGAAAAAGGAAATTGAGAAATATTAAAAGGATTGAGGAGAATAGAATATGAAAAAGGAAAACATCAATACAGTATTAAAAAATGTGTAAAAGGTGAAAGATTTTTCCTATATACAAGAAATGAAGAAAGTAAAATATATCCAGATCTACTTAGTAACCAAAAAAGAATCCTCTCATATAATATAAAAAGTAAAAAGGGAGGATTTTTTATTATGGCAAAAATTCTTGTATTTAACAATGATACCGACCGAATGGAAACCTATACCAGAGCAGAATCAGATCCCATGCCTTATAATACAAACGGAACACTAAGAGTTAGAGAATTTAGAGGCTCTAGTAAATCCAACATATTATGGACAACAAAAAGAACGATGCAAAGTTGGAATAGCCAAAGATATATTTGGGGAAGTGCAATTCCGGTAGGTTTTGCCTTTAAAAGACCATATGAAGGTGGTCATGGAAGTCAATCACAACACTACGCAGGAGTTGCATTTGACGTTGGCCAAACTTTATCGGCAACCAGAAGGAGAGCCCTTTGGAACAGTGCAAATTCTTCTGGAGTATGGACTTATGTAGAACCAATTTCTCAAACCCCTACTTGGGTACACTGGGATAAAAGATTTGGAAAACCAGCTTGTAGCTCAGGCGGTTATCCATTAATCAAAAGAGGCAGTATAAGCACCTATGTACTGATAGCACAAGACGACTTGAACACATTAGGCTATAACACAGGAGGACTAGATGGAATATTTGGAGCAAGGACACAAGAAGCGGTAAGAAACTACCAACAAAGAGTAGGACTTTCGGTAGATGGCATTGTAGGATGTAATACATGGAGAGCTTTGCAAGAAGCGGTAGTTGGAACAGGTGCTACAAGTACGACCATAAACTAGCGACATATTTTTGGTGTCGTTAGCTTATGGGAGCCATTGGGACCTAAGTCTTTTTGGTTCCAAGATAAATTGTATAATTATAAAAAAGTAGTTGAATTTTTTGAAAAGTATGGTATACTATAAGTACTTTTAATCATAAAAATAGGAAGAAAAATATGAAAAATAGAACCAAAAAAAGAATCAAAAACAAAAAGCAACAATCCGCAATCGGAATGATAGTAATCCTATTATTCATGATAATCACTTATTTTTATTCCAATGTGGACATGCAGCAAAATACAAATGAAATATATAACAACAATCAAAATCAAACTACAGTCTCTTATGGGGTAACCGATATCCCTCAATACGAAGGAAATCCATATATTGTAATCAATAACAATATGCCAAATTTTACAGAAGAAGATTTTAAGGCAGAAAGTTTTGAAAACTACTCTGAATTAGACAGCTTAGGAAGATGTAGCATAGCCTATGCCAACCTAAGCAAAGAAACCATGCCAAAAGAAGACGACGAAAGAGGAGATATTAGTTCTGTTATTCCAACAGGTTGGGTACAACAAAAATACAATGGAGAATACCTATATAATAGGTGTCATTTAATCGGTTATCAGTTATCCGATGAAGATGCGAATCAGCAAAATCTCATCACAGGCACTAGATATTTTAATGTAACAGGCATGTTACCATTTGAAAACCAAGTAGCAGATTATATCGAAAAAAATGAGAATAATCATGTTTTATATAGAGTTACTCCTAATTTTGAAGGCGATAATCTTCTTGCAAGTGGAGTTCAAATAGAAGCTTATTCCATAGAAGACAAAGGACAAGGAATATGCTTTAATGTATATATTTACAATGTTCAGCCAGGTGTTACAATTGATTATGCAACAGGTAAAAGTTATTTAAACAATTAAAATCAAAAAAGGAGTGTGAAGTTTATTGAATTTAGACCTATTTAACGATTTATTCAATAAAGCCAAAGAAAACAATATCATTCAAAATTTTATCCAAGAATTAGGAAACTATTTAGAAAAAAATACTTTAGAAAATAAGCCAGAAAACGAAACCTCTTTATTGGAAAAAATGCAAGAACAAAACCCAATAACAGCAGAGTACAGAGACAAAATGTCACTAGAAAGAAGAACCATTTTAGAAACCTATGCAAGTCAAACAAAAGACCAAGGAACCATGTACTATATATACGATAAATCGGGTAATGATTACTTAGTATCCATATGCGAAGAAGCGAGAAGCCACGAAATCATCAAAATACCAGAAAATGAATTGCCCAAAGGAGCAGGAATAGACAGCGTTTTAAGAGAGCAAGACGGAAACTATGTATGGGACAAAGAAGCAACTAAAATAATAACAGAAAAAATGACGCAAAAATTTCAAGAATTATTAGAAGAACAAAATCAAAAAATGCAAGAAAGAAGAGTAGAAGGTCATTTATATGAATTCGTAGAAAAAGCAGGAAATAGCATCTTCCTAATCGATAAAAATGAAAATACAGGAAAAGTATTCCAAGAATTAGAATTTGAACCACAAATTTTTGAAAATGCAAAAGAAGGAGACACCTTTCAATACTTAGATGGACAATACAAGAAGACATAGGTGCCTAGGATGAATATTTTTATAGAGGAAAAGAAGTCTTTTTTAATTGAAATTCCTTTTCATTCAAATAATTTAAAATTCCAGCATCACTTTTAAATTTAAATTTCAAACGATAACTCATTAATTTTTGAAAGTTCGCTTTCATCTCTTTATTTACTCGATTGATACCATATTTTCCATCTCCTACAATTGGCAAACCAATATGAGCCAGATGAGCACGGATTTGATGCGTTTTACCAGTTTCAATTTCTACATCCAAAAGAGATGTATGATTGGAATACTTTTCTAATAAAGTATAAGAGGTAATAATTTTACGATATCCTTTTTTCGGAACATCTGAAATATAAACCAAAGACTTCTGACGATCTTTAAAAAGATAAGCTCCCATCGTTTTACATTGCGTGCTAGGAACACCATACACCAAAGCCAAATAATGTTTTTCCACCTCATGATTTTTAAATTTAGCTAGCAATATATCCAAAGCTACTTGATTTTTGGCAAACAAAATTAAGCCGCAAGTATTTCGATCCAATCGATGACAAGGCATAGGCAAAAATCCACAATTTGTGAACTTTTTGTGGATAACAGTAAGTAAACTTTGCTCTCCAGTAACTTCTATATTAGCAGGTTTATTAATCAGTAAAATATTCTTATCTTCATAAATAATATTTAAAGGAATTTCTAATAAATCATCTGGAATGTAAACCAAAATCTCATCTTTTTCAAAAATAGTTACATTTTCTGAAACTCTTTTTCCATTTATTTTAATATCTTTTTTGCGCAAAGTTTTATAAAATAAATTATCAGTAAGGTTTAGGATATTATCTTTTAAAAACTTATTCAATTTTTTATGATCATATTTTTTTGGTACAATTAATTTTTTCATACTACCTATTATAAAATAAAATTCAAAAAATAGCAAATTTTAATCAAAAAAGAAAAAGTATAATTAGAACCTTTTTTGGAAATAATACAAAAAGGAATTTATTTTCAAAAGGAGGTCTTTTTGTGATTAACAAGGTAGAAATTAGCGGAGTTAATACCGCAAAATTACCTGTGCTAACAGCAGAAGAAAAAGACGAACTATTCAAAAAAATAAAAGATGGAGATGAAGTAGCAAGGCAAACATTTATTAATGGAAACTTACGATTGGTTTTATCTGTCATACAAAGATTTAGAGGAAGAGGTGAATCAGCAGATGATTTGTTTCAGGTAGGATGTATCGGATTAATTAAAGCTATTGATAATTTCGACTTATCCCAAGGTGTGCAATTTTCAACTTATGCTGTACCTATGATTATTCGGGGAAGTTAGAAGATATTTAAGAGATAATAACAGTATAAGGGTCAGTAGGTCAACAAGAGATTTAGCCTATAAAATTATACAATTCAAAGAAAGATATAATAAAGAACATTCCAGAGAGCCGACTGTAGAAGAAATAGCAAAAGAGCTAGAGGTAAAAAAAGAAGACATTGCTTTTAGTTTAGATGCTATACAAGACCCAGTATCTTTGCAAGAACCAGTCTATAACGATGGAACCGATAATATCTACATTATGGATCAAGTCAGTGACAAGAAAAACACAGATGAATTTTGGGCAGAAAATTTAAGTATTATGCAAGCTATGAAAAAGTTAACAAACAAAGAAAAAGAAATTGTAGTTAGAAGATTTTTTGATGGGAGAACACAAATGGAAGTGGCAGATGAAATTGGCATATCACAAGCACAAGTTTCGCGATTAGAAAAAAGTGCTATCAATCATATAAAAAGATTATATAATTAGTAGATTTTTTTTCCTTTCTGAATATACTATTTAGAAAGGAGTACATATATGCAAGATAAAGGAATGGATTTTAGAAAAAAAGAAGTCATTAATATAACGGATGCAAGAAGGCTTCGGCTATGTTCAAGATGTGTGTGCAGATTTAGAAACAGGAAAAATAACTTCTATTATAGTGCCAGGTGGAAGTAATAAGATTTTAAACTTTTTTTCTTCTCATAATGACATTGTTATCGAGTGGGATAAAATAAGATGTATTGGAGAGGATTTGATTTTAGTCGAAATTTGAGTTAGTACTTTAAAAGAAGATTGCCAATAATTTCCGAAAAAAATAAAAAAAATCTTTTAAAAAAGTATTGACAAAATTCGACGAAGATGATAAGATAAAAAAGTACCACGTGAAGAGCAACATAAAAAGTTACTTTTTAAGACAAAAATTTAAGTTAGTAATAAAGATCTAACCCATGAATTTTAAGCGACAAATTACTAATTTTTTTGTGCCCAAAAGGCGAAAGGCAAGGGGTCGAAAAGTGACGAAAAAGCTGCAAAGAAAAAAATAATAAAAAAATTGCGAAAAAGTATTGACAAAAAAAAATAAGCGTAGTATAATGCAAGACGTCCCTTGAGAGAGGGAGTCAAAAAGTACATTGAAAAGTAAACAATAAATCCTTTAGAGAAAAAACCAAAACGGTAAAAATTGTATACCTAAATACAAGTACCAAAAAGTAAATTTTTAAAGGGAAGCGAAAAGCTTTTATTTAAAAGTCAAAGATTAAATAATCTTAAAAAATTGATTATATTGAAGATGAAGAAATTCATCAAAAGATATAAAACCAAAAACAAGAGAGTTTGATCCTGGCTCAGGATAAACGCTGGCGGCGCACATAAGACATGCAAGTCGAACGGACTCAACCTATTCTTAACGATTAGGAGCGGTTAGTGGCGGACTGGTGAGTAAAGTATAAGTAACCTGCCTATTAGAGGGGAACAACAGTCGGAAACGACTGCTAATACCGCATATGCCATAGGAATCGCATGGTTCCAGTGGGAAAGGAGCAATCCGCTGATAGATGGACTTATATCTGATTAGCTAGTTGGTGTGGTAACGGCATACCAAGGCGACGATCAGTAGCCGGACTGAGAGGTTAAACGGCCACATTGGGACTGAGATACGGCCCAGACTCCTACGGGAGGCAGCAGTCGGGAATATTGCGCAATGGAGGAAACTCTGACGCAGTGACGCCGCGTGCAGGAAGAAGGTTTT
>CALXRH010000043.1 GCA_944390625.1 uncultured Clostridia bacterium | reverse complement strand
ATCAGATGATATTGATTTTTTACATAGTATTGAAAATGAATATTTTGAATTTAAAGAACCTAAAGAAAGTGTTACATATTTATATCAACAATTAAGTAGCGCAATAACAACAGTAACAAAATCAATGGAACTAAATCAGCTAAAAACAAACGAGGTAATTGATAAGTATTATAAAGAAATAAGAAAGGAGAAAGAGAACAATGGGAGTACCAGTATTAATAATTCGGAAAATCAGGTAGTGGAAAGTCAACAAGTCTAAGAAATTTTGATGAAAAAGAATTAGCTTTAGTAAATGTTTTAAAAAAGCCATTACCTTTTAAAAAGAAATTTGAAAGTACGATAAGTACAGATGATTATCAAACAATATTAAAAGCAATTTTTAAAACAGAAAAAAAGGCAATAGTAATAGATGATGCAGGTTATCTAATAACTAATCATTTTATGAATAAGCATACATCAGCAGGTGGAGGAAATGGAGTTTTTAACTTATATAACGAAATAGGAGATCATTTTTGGGGATTAATAGAATTTGTAAAAAACAAATTACAAAATGATAAAATCGTATATTTTATGATGCATGAAGAAAAAAACGATTATGGAGATATAAAACCAAAAACGATTGGAAAATTATTAGATGAAAAAGTTTGTATAGAAGGAATGTTTACAATAGCTTTAAGGTGTATGACTGACAACAATAAACATTATTTTAAAACTCAGAGCGATGGTTCTGATATATGTAAAACACCATTAGAAATGTTTGAAGATAAAGAAATAGACAACGATTTAAAATTAGTTGATACAACTATTAGAGAATATTATGAATTAGGAAAGGAAGGTAAATAAGATAGATGAGATTTGGAAAGATGTAAAAGGATATGAAGGCTTATATAAAATAAGTAATAGAGGTAAAGTATATAGTTTTTATACAAATAAAATTTTAAAAAACTCAAAATCAATTGATGGATATTATAGGGTGTATTTAAGAAAAAATAAAAAAAGAAAATTTGCATCAATACATAGATTAGTAGCAGAAACATTTATACCTAATCCTAATGATTTACCACAAGTTAATCATAAAGATGAAAACAAGAAAAACAATAATGTGTACAATTTAGAATGGTGTGATTGCAAATATAATGCTAATTATGGAACAAGAAATAAAAGAGGTTCTAATAGTAAAAAGAAGGCAATAGAGCAATATACTAAAGATAACAAATTAATAAGAATATGGAATAGTTCAATTGAAATACGAGATGTGTTAGGTTTTGATACAAGCGCTATAAGTAAATGCTGTAATAATAGAAAAAATTTTAATTCATCTCATGGATATATATGGAAATTTAAATAAAGAAAGGATGATTATTATGGAAAAATTAGAAGGTTATGACAATGCAGTTGCAATAACAGGAGAATACGAGAGGTTAAGTCCACGGAGGATACATATGCAAAATAATTAGTGCAAAAGAAGAAAAAAGTAAAAGCGGAAAGAGAATGCTAGTAATAGCACTAGATATAGCAGAAGGAGATAGAAAAGACTATTTTAGAAATAGATTTACAGAGAACACAAGTCCTGATAAAAAATGGCCTTCAGGAGGAATATATAGACAAATGCTAGAAGGAGATAAAGCATTAGGATTTTTAAAAGGGTTAATGACATCATTAGAAGCTAGTAATGAAGGTTTTAAATGGAACTGGGATGAGAAAAAATTAAAAGATTTAAAATGTGGAGCTATCTTTGGAGAAGAAGAATACGAAAGAATGGATGGAAGCATAGGAACAAGTACAAAAGTAAAATTTATAAGAACAGTAAAAGCAATTCAAGATGGTAATTTTAAAGTGCCAGAATTAAAAAAACTACCTGAAAAAGGAGAGGCTTTTGAAGATTTCTTAAATTCAGTAGATAGTGACAACCAAGATTTACCTTTTTAGGAGGTAGATTATGAATAAAATACAAGAAGTAAAAGAAAGAGTAGATATTGTAAATGTAGCAGAATATTTTGGGTTAAAGAAGAAACAATGTTGCCCATTTCACAAAGAGAAAACACCATCTTTTTGTATTTCACAGTCAAAACAAATTTTTAAATGTTTTGGCTGTGGAGAAGGTGGAGATTGCATAACATTAGTATCAAAATTATTAAATATTAATGCTTATGAGAGTGCAAAACAAATTAATAATATATTTTCATTAGATGTGAATTTTAATGGTCACACACCTAAATATGAAGTAAATAGATATATACAAGAACAAAAAGCAATTGAAAGATTTAAAAAATGGAGAAATAAAACATTACAAATGCTATGTAATTACTTACATAGCTTAGGCAAAATTGAAAAGATGCAAAAGCAAGAAATCTTAGAATATTATATAGATTTGTTAATATTTGGTACAGAAGAAGATTGGTTATGGTTTAAAAAGACAGAAGAAGGGTGGTGTAAAGAAATTGAACGAAGACTTAAAACAAGAAATATTAAAAGAGAATCCACCTTATGAAATAGAAGAACTAGATAAAAAAACAATAATTGACAAAAAAATATTTGAATATATATTTACAATCGAAGAACCTGCGGACAGAGAAAAAGTTATATTAGATTTAGAGGAAAAAGCAGAAAGTTTGAAAGTTTTACCTAATTTTAAAAGAACTTTAAGGCAATATGAAAAAAGAAAATCAAAGCAAAATGAAAACAATTTTGTAAAACAAACTCATGATGAAATAGCCAAAAAAATATTAGAACAAAATCAAATTGCAGTTTATGAAAATAATATTTGTATTTATGAAGATGGTGTCTATAAAAATGATGAAGAAAGTATATATAAAAAAGTTATAGAACTGGTCTCAGATGCTAATACATATTTTAGAAAAGAAGTTTACAATTATTTATTATTAATTACACAAAAAAGAAAAATAAATAGAGAAAGTGGAATAATTAATTTCAAAAATGGACTTTATAGTATAAAAAATC
>CALXRH010000042.1 GCA_944390625.1 uncultured Clostridia bacterium | reverse complement strand
TATCTGTTACTTCTTTTTTTATAATGGCGCTGATTAGGTTTGCAGTAATATCCTCATTTCCTATGTGGCCAAATATTCTTTTGAATACATAGTCTATTTTTGGATCTAATAATTTTTTGATATAATATCACTCTTCTTTCTTTTTAGTTTGTTTTTTGGATTTTTTGGCAGATTTGCCTTGATTTTTTGATTAAATTTATTTGAAATATAAATCTTTTTTATGTTAACATATTTTAGCTATGTTTGCAATAGTTTTGAATATATTTATGTAAAATTAATTTTAGAACTTTAAAATGGTAAATATGTACATTGAAAATTTAATAAAAGGAATACAGCATTATGCATACTGCATTCCTTTATATAAAAATATTTAAAAAATTTACACACTAAACTTGACAAGCTCTACTTAGGCTTGTTAATTTATGATGGAAAATTTTAATACATTCCTTCCATTCCAGCACCCATTCCTGCGTCATTATGTCCGCAATCACATTTCTTTTCTGGTGCGTCTGTTACTAAGCTTTCGGTTGTTAATACCATAGAAGCAATGGATGCTGCATTTTGAAGAGCACTTCTGGTTACTTTCGTTGGGTCAACAATTCCTGCTTTTTTCATGTCAACATATTTTTCGTCTTTGGCATCAAATCCGAAACCAACATTTGATTTTTTAACATTTTCTAGAATAACAGCTGGTTCTAATCCTGCATTTCTAGCAATTTGTTTTAAAGGTTCTTCTAAGGCTTTTAAGACAATTTGAGCTCCTAGTTTTTCACCTTCTGGTAATTTTTCGGCTATTTTTTCAACTTCTGGAATTACATTAATTAAGGCTGTTCCTCCTCCGGCAACGATTCCTTCTTCTACTGCTGCTCTTGTTGCAGATAGAGCATCTTCAATTCTTAATTTTTTATCTTTCATTTCTACTTCTGTTGCTGCTCCAACTCCTATTACGGCAACTCCCCCTGCGATTTTTGCAAGACGTTCTTGTAGGTTTTCTTTGTCAAATTCGCTCTTGGTTTCTTCAATTTGTGTTTTAATTTGTTTTACTCTTTCTGCTATGGCTTCTTTATCTCCAGAACCATCTACTATAATAGTATTTTCTTTTTGAACTTTTACTTGTTTTGCTCTTCCTAGTTGTTCTATGCTAGTATCTTTTAGCTCTAATCCTAATTCTGATGTAATTACTTCTCCTCCTGTTAGAATTGCAATATCTTCTAACATAGCTTTTCTTTTATCACCAAATCCTGGAGCTTTTACAGCAACTACGTTTAGAACTCCTCTTAGTTTGTTTAATACTAGAGTGGATAATGCTTCTTGCTCTACATCATCACAGATGATTAGTAGTTTGCCAGATGCTTGCATTAGATTTTCTAGTAATGGTAATATTTCTTGGATGTTGCTAATTTTTTTGTCTGTGATTAAGATATATGGATTGTCTAAAATAGCTTCCATCTTTTCTGTATCAGTTACCATATAAGGTGATACATATCCTTTGTCAAATTGCATTCCTTCTACTACATTTAATTCGGTATTAGATGTTTTGGATTCTTCAATTGTGATAACACCATCTTTTGAAACTTTTTCCATGGCACTGGCAATTAGTTCTCCAACTTCTTCACTGTTTGCCGAAATACTTGCAACTCTTGCAATTCCATCTTTTCCTTCTACTTCTGAACTGATGGTTTTTAAGGCTTTTACTGCTGCATCTACTGCTTTGTCCATTCCTCTTTTAACAAGCATTGGGTCTGCTCCTGCTGCTACATTTTTTACGCCTTCTTTAATCATGCTTTGTGCTAAAACAGTTGCTGTGGTTGTTCCGTCTCCTGCTACATCGTTTGTTTTGGTGGAAACTTCTTTTACTAAACGTGCTCCCATGTTTTCGAATTTGTCTTCTAATTCGATTTCTTTTGCGATGGTTACTCCATCATTTGTGATTAATGGTGCTCCAAAGCTTTTGTCTAGCACAACATTTCTTCCTTTTGGTCCAAGTGTTACTTTTACGGTATCTGCTAATTTGTTAACACCTTCTAATAAACTTTTTCTAGCGTCTTCGCCAAATTTTATTACTTTTGCCATTTTTTATCTCTCCTCTCTTTTTTTTTTTTATTATACTATGGCAAGTATGTCTTCTTGTTTTACTATAATATAGTCTACACCTTCATATTTTACTTCGGTTCCGGCATATTTACTTACGATAACATTATCTCCTTTTTTTACACACATTTCTTGTAATTTGCCATCTATTTTTTCGCCTGGTCCCACCTCGATTACTTCTGCAATTTGTGGTTTTTCTTTGCTACTTGAAGCTAGAATGATTCCACTTTTGGTTGTTTCTTCTGCTTCTTTCATTTTAATTAATACTCTGTCACTTAATGGTTTTATCATATTTACCCTTCCTTTCTTTTTAGCACTCTTATTTTTAGACTGCTAATACTATATACCTTATTTTAGCAATTGTCAATAGATTTTGCTAAAACTTTTTAAAATTTTTTGTGTTTAGTTACGATTCACAGCTGGAAAAAACATCATCAAACGGTTATAGTTATAAAATTTATTTCATTCCTCGGCTCCCGGCATACCTGAAGAGCATCTAAACTTAAATAAAACGAGCCTCTCACTATATTTTTCGTGCTTCCTCATTTCATTTAAGTTAAGAAGCTCTATCAGGTATTCTGGTCACATTCGTCATTCCATAAATTTTATAACTATAACCGTTTGATGAGGTTTTTTCTAACTGTGAATTGTAACTGTGTTTACACACCTATTATATTCTTGTAAAAAACAATCCTATCACAATCATTCCGATTACAATTCTATAGATAGCAAATACTTTGAAACTGCCTTTTTTTAAATAGTTTAGTAAGAATTTTATAATTAAAATTCCTACAATAAAACTTGCTAGTACCCCAACCAAAAATGGTAATCCAAAGGCAAATTTGTTTAAATCAAATATAACAGCTGCCAAAGTAATTGGTGTAGCTAACATAAATGAATATTTAGCAGCAGATTCTCGATCGATATTAAGCCATCTTGCAACAGTCATAGTAATTCCAGAACGAGAAACACCTGGAAATGCTGCTGCGATTGCTTGTGAAATTCCAATTAGCATGGATTGTTTTAAGTTTATTTTTTCATAAGTTACTTCTGATTTTGCCTTTTTATCTACTATATATAAAATAATTCCCATGACAATCAAGGTTATGGCAATAATTAGCATTTCCACATTTAAATTGTCTCCTACTATTTCCCCAGAGATTTTGTCTAATACTAAACTTAAAATTCCTGCTGGAATGGTGGCAAAAACAATATACCAAAACATTCTCCCATCGGTTGTATTTTTCTTTTTAACAACTTGATCATAGCCACCTTTGATTAATTTTATCCAATCTTTATAGAAAAATAATACAATTGCTAAAAGTGTACCTAAGTGTAAAGCTACATCAAATGAATCTGAAATTTTCTCCCAATTAAATATCCATGGAAAAAGATTTAAATGAGCTGAACTAGATACTGGTAAAAATTCTGTTAATCCTTGCACAATTCCTAATATTAGTGCATGTATTGTGTCTGTAAACATTTTTTGCTCCTTCCCTTCTGATTTATTATATTATATTTTTTAACTGTTCATATATGAATTATTTTTTATCGATAACAAACTACATGATTATTCTACATAATCAACATTGTACTGTTCTCCTTCTATCTCACATAAAGAATAATAAATTTTTTCATCTCTTTGTATTCCATCCAATAAAATAACTGTTCTTGTATCAAGATTAATAATAAAATCATAATCAATTCCATCGATATCTAAGTCATTTTTTATTGAGTCTTGATCATAATATTTATAACCAGTAATAGATCCTATGTCTGTACCATTTAAATTATTATTTTTCGTAGAATTATATGCTTTGACAGCTTGTGTTTCTTTTCCACTTCCTTCTATATTTTTTCCTTGATCCAAAAAATAAGTATCTCCATTTTTATATTCTTCATAATATTCGTTCACTTCTGCTTGCATGACTTTCATTTGAGCAATAGCATTATAATATCTGGATTCTCTTGCTGTTTTTAGTCCGCTATAAGTAGTAATTGAAGCTAAAATCATTAAAATAATTACTGTAATCACTAAAATAATTAATGTTACTCCTTTATTATTTTTTAGCATAATTACCTCCTTTATCCGTTTAACATTTTTTCTAACACTAAGATAAACATAGCGTGACTCCATCCTAGTCCTATTACCCAATTTGCTTTTAAATTACTGTTATCTACTTGTTCTCCGATCAGGTTTAATTTGCTTACAGTTTTGATGACAAAATCAAACGTTTCTTTTGCTTTTGTCTTTTCTCCTTTTTCTAAATAATATAATGTCATCCACATATTAGCAATTGGCCAAGGATTTCCATTCATATAGTGGTCTCCTTCAAACCTTTGAAACCCTCCTGTGTAGGTACGTAAACTTAAATTGATTGTTTCAATGGTATTTAATATTTTTTTCTCCTTTGGTGTAAATAGTTTAAATGGGGTAACTGCTCCAATTAAACTGATATCCATTTTTTTATCTTCTGGATTTCTAACATAAGATTTTTTCTCTTCATCATACATTGTTTCATTTACATATTTTTTGATTTCTACTTGGAGTTTTTCAATTTCTAATTTTGATTTTTGAATTTTTTCATCTTTTAGTCGATTGTTTTCAAAATCTGATACATTTTTTCCAAGGACTTTGTAAATTTTTAGTATAGAATCAAAAGCTCCATAAATGGAAGCTAGTGAATATAGGTGGGTTCCTTCACACATTTCCCATATATCATAACTTACATGATAGTTTTTGGTATTTTCTAAAATATCTTTTACATATCTTTTTAAGAAATCAATTGCTTTTTCGCACATTGGTAAGGTTTCTTTCAAAAATTTTTCATCTTTGGTATATTCAAAATGTGAATATACGCCATAAACTACACTTGCTGTTTCATCTACTTGATATCCCCAACAAGGAGCTAATCGCATATCACAGAAAAATCTTTGTTCCCATCTTCCATCTTTGCTTTGTGTTTGTTTACAAAATACTTTATAAAATTTGTCAATTTCTGTTTTCATACCCAAGACGTCCATTGCTTTTGTAATAAATACGGCATCTCTTGTCCAAGTATAAGCATATCTTCCACACTTGGTAAAGTTTTCATCTATTTCTGGTGATGCTATAATTCCACCAGTATCTACATTCGTTAACAACGGAAATAGTAATATACTTCTATAATAAATATCTGCTATTTTTTCTTCATAACTGTTTTTTGGTTCCTTTAATTTTAACCCATCATGTGCTTTTACGTATTTTCTCCAATAATTTTTCGTTTTTACATATTCTGTATTAAAATCAATTCTTTTTATCCTTTCTATTTCTGTCTCTAGGTTGGACATCTCTTTTGGTTGCGCCTGTAATACAAGGCATATATCGATTTGTTTCTTTTCTCCTGGTAATATTTTTCCCATATCATAAGAAATGGAAGAATCATTTGACATTCCAATATAATCTTTATCCCAAATTTCTCCTGATTCAATGTTATTTTTGCTTCCATGAATTTGATGAGATAAGGTTGGTTGTTCTTTACTAAAGGTTGATATGATAAAATCATGTGCATATTGCATCATTCCATTATCAATTAATTTACATCCGACAAAATTATTTTTATCAGATAATATACCTTGATGTATTAAAAATTTTATTTCTAAATCGATTGTATTTTCATTAATCAAAGTAAATCTTCTTACTAACACATTTTCCTTGATTGGGATAAAATCTGTTTGTAAAATTTTAAGGTTAAAATACGTATTGGTTATTTCTGTATTTAATATATTGGTGTTAATGTCATAATATTGTTTATAAACATTGTTGATATCTTCATGTAAATAAATTAGGTTAGAATCATTGATTTTGACCCCTATGTGACTAAAATCTATGTATTGTCTAATGCTTCTTCCTGGGAAATATAGCCTTTGTAATTCTCCCTTGCTGGTATATGTTGCAAGTATGCTTTTGTTTCCTATTATTGCTTCATTTAAGTATTTTTCCATTTTTCTTTTCCTTTCTTCTTTCTGGTTCTTTTGGCACTACCCTTCTATTATTTTTAAAATATTTTGTTCTAAATCTTTCATTTTTTCTTTAATGCGGAACATGTCTTCATCTTTTAATTCTGGATTACTTAGATCTTCTTGTACTGATTCTTTCATGTCATCGATTTGTGATTGAAGTCTGTTTAATCGTTCTATAATTTCTGATTTGATAGTTTTTGGTTTGTAGGTTTTGATTTCGGCTATTAATTCTGGCATTTCTTTTACATCATAAGTCTCTCCATAATTTGGTATGGTTACTGGAATGTTTGTTTCTTCTTGTATTTTTTGTTTCAATGTTTCTTGTGATTCTTGCTCTCCATGTACTAAAAATATATGGGTTGGTTTTTTTGTATGAAAAGATTTTACAAACTTCATTAATAAATCTTGGTCAGCATGACCGGAATAGCCTTCTATATATTCTACTCTAGCATTTACTGCTATTTCTTCTCCAAATATTTTTACTTTTTTAGCACCATTTACAATACTATAACCTAGTGTTCCTGGTGCTTGATATCCTACAAATAATATGGTGTTTTTTGAGTCCCACAAATTATGTTTTAAGTGATGTTTGATTCTTCCTACATCACACATGCCACTTGCTGATATAATAATAGATGGTGTTGTATTTTCATTTAATGCTTTGGATTCATCTGCTGTAACTGTAAAATTTAATCCTGGAAATTCTAGTGGATTGTCTCCTTTTTCAATTTCTTCTTTTGTTTTTTCATCAAACAAGTTCATATTTTCTTTAAATACTTCTGTTGCTGATATAGCAAGGGGACTATCTACGTATACAGATGCACTCATCAATGTTTTATATTCACTTAAAAATTCTTCATCTTCTTTATTTTCTTTTATTTTGTTTAATTCATATAATATTTCTTGTGTTCTACCTACGGCAAAAGAAGGAATAATTACATTTCCTCCTCCTTGTAAGGTTTCTGATACGATTTTTAAAAATAGTTTTGCTTTGTCATCATTTCTCATATGTAAGCGATTTCCATAGGTGGACTCCATCACTAAATAATCTGTATCTTCTATCATAGTAGGTTCATTAAGTAATGGTATATCATTATTTCCAATATCTCCCGAAAATACTATTTTTTTTGTCTCATCTTGTTCTTTTATCCATACTTCTATGATACTCGAGCCTAGCATATGACCTGCATCATTAAATCTTACCGTTATTTCTGGCGTAATTTCTATCATTTCTTTATATTGAACTTCTCTAAAAATTTCTAAACATCTAGCTGCATCTTCTGCCGTATACATTGGAGGTAATGCTTCTTCTCCTTTTCTCTTTCTTTTTCTGTTTTTCCATTCAATTTCCATTTCTTGGATATGTCCGACTATCTGGTAACATTAGGCTACATAAGTCACAAGTTGCTTTATGAGCATAAATTGGATTTCTAAAACCTTCATTATATAATTTTGGTATTCTTCCAGAATGGTCAATATGGGCATGGGTTAATAACATAAAATCGATTTCATTTACATTAAAATGAAATGGCTCCTGGTTGTCAAATTCGTCCTCTGCCGCCCCTTGATACATTCCACAATCTACTAAAAATTTTTTTCCTGCAGCTTCTACTAAAAAATTTGAACCGGTAACAGTTTTTGCTGCTCCTAAAAAAGTGATTTTCATATCATACCTTCTTCCTTAAATAAATAATTTGTTTATTTTATTCATTTTTATTGTAAGTTTCTCTTTGGTTGTACTTTTTAATTTTATTTTGCTATCTTCAATTTCTTCATCAAAAATTATTAGGTTGATCCAATCTTTTTCATTTGCTATTTTAATGAAGATGTCTTCTAATATTATAATTTTTGATAATAATATTTTTTGTGTCATGTTAAAATTTAGCTTTTCATCATCTGTTATTTTGATTATAACTTTGCTATTAATCGCTTGTTCGATTAAGGTTTTGGTTAGTTTATTGAAACTTCTTTTGAGTTCCTTTACTTCATAAAGATATGTGTCAGAATCGAATGGTAAAAAGCTATAATAGCGGTATTGATAGATGAAACGAGTTAGTTTATTTTTGTCTGGTTCTTTTTGGATGTCTATACTCATACATTTTATCATTTCTTTTTGTAAATCGATTAAGTCTTTTCTTAAATCGTCCTCTTCTAAACTACTAAAATATTTTAATTTTTTTTCGATGATATGTTTCTTTTCTAAAAATACTTTTGGAATCATTTCTTGGTTATAGACATCGATTTCATTTAAAATCGTTTTTCTTTCTTCTTTTAAATTGTTTTTTAGAACTCGAATACTAAATATTTTTTTCTCTAAGGGTAATTCTTTATTTCGATTTTCATATTCTTCCATTAAAAGCTTTTTACTATTGATTATTTTATCAAGTTCTTTTATTTGTTTTTCTTTTTCCTTTTTGCATTTGGCTATTTTTCCTAAATATTGCTCTCTATTTTCTAATTCGCTATTTTCTTGTTCTAGTTCTTCTTTTTTCTTTTTTATTGTTTCTTTAAAATTTTCGTCATATTTTGCTTTTAATTTAAGCGATAATTTTAGCAAATAGTCCAAAATATTGTCTTTTATTTTTTTTCCGTATTTTTTTTCGATTTCGTTTTGAAATAGTTCAAAATAATCTACTAATGGCTCATAATTATTTACCCATTTATCTACAAATTTATTTCCTACCAAATAAATGATATTTTGGTACATTAAATTGCAATTTACATCCTCTATGTCTTTTACTATGATATTCCAAGAAAATCCATTAAAGTCTCTTAGTGGTTCTACCATATTTATATTGTTTCCAGTATTTAACATAAAAGAAAATGCTTTTCCTATGTCTTCATCTATATATTTTACAACAATTTGTCTTTTTTGTATTTTTGCTAGTGCATATAGTATTTTATTTTCAATTGGTAAACATATAATTTCTTTTTTGTCTTTATCTACTTTTTCTTGTTTGTCGTTATTTTTTGTGATAAATTCTATTTTTTCACAGTCTTTATCAATAATATCAATTAATTTTTCTATATATTCTTTTTTATCAAATGTTTCTCTTTTTATTTTATGGTAATCTTGATAACCATTTTCGATTTTATAAAATATACTTAGTAACGTATTTTTTACTTCCTCTGAGAAATCTTTTTTGCTTAAAATTTCTTCGAGTTTATTATTATAATCTTTTTTTACTAGTTTTTTTAAAATTTTTTCTTTCAAGATTTTTTGTCCTTTCGTGGTCCTACATGACCTAGTCTTTTGGGCTTTACCACTAATTGTGAAACCAGTAGCCCTAAAGGGGCTTAGGTCTCACTGGCGCTAATGGTGCCCTAGTTTTCTTCTGTTTTTGTTGCCATTTTCATTTCGGCTAATTTTTCTAATGTCCATAATACTTCTCTTGGCTTACTTCCTTGATAACCTGATATGACTCCTCTTTCTTCCATTTGGTCTATGATTCTTCCTGCTCTTGCATAACCGACTTTAAATCTTCTTTGTATAAATGAGGTTGAAGCTTGTCCCGTTTCTACAACTGTATCGATTGCATCTTGTAAGAATGGATCTGTATCATCTTCGGCAGCTTGCTCTGCTTCTAAATTTTTGATTTGTTCTTCTTTGCTACCATTTTCTATTGTGTCTAATATATCTTCGCTATATACGGCTGTTCCATTTGATTTTATGAAATCTACAATTTGTTCAACTTCTTCATCTGATACAAATGCGCCTTGTACTCTAGTTGGTTTAGCAGCTCCAGATGGGAAATATAACATATCTCCTTTTCCTAATAGTTTTTCTGCCCCTACTTGGTCTAGTATGGTTCTAGAATCTACTTGCGAAGATACGGCAAATGCAATTCTAGATGGCACATTGGCTTTAATTAGTCCTGTTATAACATCTACCGATGGTCTTTGGGTTGCTATTACTAAGTGCATTCCTGCTGCTCTTGCTTTTTGAGCAAGTCTACATATGGATTCTTCTACTTCTTTTGCAGCAACCATCATTAAGTCTGCAAGCTCATCAATTAGGATAACAATTTGTGGAAGTTGCCCTGCTCCTTCGTTTTTAACAACTTTGTTATATCCTGCTAAATCCCTTACTCCTTTTTCAGCAAATAAATTGTAACGATTGTCCATTTCTTGCACAGCCCACGCCAATGCTCCTGCTGCTTTTTTTGGGTCTGTTACAACTGGTATTAATAAGTGTGGTATGCCATTATATACAGAAAGTTCAACTACTTTTGGATCTACCATAACTAGTTTTACTTCACTTGGTTTGCTATTGTATATGATACTTGTAATGATGGTATTGATACAAACCGATTTTCCAGAACCTGTAGAACCTGCGATTAAAACATGTGGCATTTTTGCAATATTAGCAACAACAGGTGCCCCTGCTACATCTTTTCCTAATGCAACACTTAATTTGGAATGGCTATTTTTAAAATTGTCACTTTCTAATACTTCTTTAAGCCCTACCATTTCTTTTTGCTTGTTTGGAACTTCAATTCCAACCGCTTGCTTTCCTGGAATAGGAGCTTCTATTCTGATGGTTTCTGCTGCTAAATTGAGTGCAATGTCATCTGCTAAATTGGCTATTTTACTGACTCTTACTCCCTCAGCTGGTTTTAACTCATATCTTGTAATGGCTGGCCCTACTGTTACATTTTCTACTTTAGCCGATACACCAAAACTATATAAGGTTTTTTGAAGTCTAGCTGCCGTATCGGTTAGGGATTTTGTGCCTCCTTTTAAAGATGGTTTTTCCATTTCGGTTAGTAAACTTAGTGGCGGAAATACATAATTATCTTCTTCAACTGCTATTGTGTGTTCTAGTTGTAGAACCTGTTTTGTTTTGTCTTGTTTTTGTTCTTCTTCTTGAACAAACAGGTTGTTTTCTGGCTCTAAAATTTCTCCTGTTTCTTTGTCGATTTGCATAATACTACTAGCCGTTTGAGCTACACTTGCTGTTTCTTCATTTTTTTGTTTTCTTAATAGTTTTTTTAATCCTTTAACTTTTCCTTTTTCTTCATTTTCTACTACTCTACCATTTAAATTGATTTTTATTTGTTCTGGTTCTACTTTTGTATCTTGTATTTCTTGTATTGCTGCTATTTCGCTGTTGTGCAACTTGCTATGTTCTTGCCTCTCAGCTTGTTTTTCTTTTCTTTGTCTTGCTATTTCTTGTCTTTGACTTGCTAAGTATTCTTCTCTTTCTATTCTTCTTTCTTCTTTTTCTATTTTTCGTTCTTCTTTTCTTTCTATATATTCTTCCACTTTTTTACTAATATATTCTGATATGTCAATTCCACAGACAAATGCAAATAGCATGATTGATACGCCAACACTTAATACAACTGCTCCTAAATTTCCTAACATTTTTACTAGGAAAATAGCAGCTAATGTTCCAATTGCTCCTCCACCTTGGTTATTAACGCCTAAGGCATAAGCTTTTCTTAAGTTTTGCGACACATCTCCTACTGTTTCTAAATTTCCTGTTGATATTTCATATACACTCATTATGATGGCAATACAGATTAATAAAATGGCATATTGAACGAGTCTTTTGGTAACATAATCTTCTTCATCTCTACATGCCATTTTTATTGCGATTGCAAAAGTTCCTATGGGAAGTATATAGCGAAGTATTCCCATTAATCCTCCTAACACTTCATTTAATTTTTGTCCGATTTCTCCTGAGTTGGTATATAATAGAACCGCTAAAAGAACACTAAAAATAATGGTTCCTACTACACTTATATTCATATCTTGTTTAGCGGCCTGTTTTCTTGTTTTTGCGGTTGTACTTCTTCTTCTCCTTTTAGCCATTGTTTATCATCCTTCCGACTATTGATAGCCTATCTTCTTTTTATTACTTTTTTACAAAGTATATTGTATCAAAAGTAAAAAAAAATAGCAATAAATTTTTGCTATTTTTTCCTAATTATTATTGCAATTCTTTTCTACTATTTTGGACTGTTTTTATGGTGTCTTCTAATGACATTTGCATTAAGTTCAATGCTTCTGACATATTTTTTTCAAGATTTTTTAAGGTATCTGCTAACACTTTTTCGGTATTTTGCAATAAATTATCTGCATATTCTTTCGTTCCATTCGTAATTTCTCTTGACATTTCATTGGCTGTTTCGATGATTTCATTTTTTTGGTCATAGGCTTTTCTTGTAATCTCATGTTCATCTATCATAGAGATAATCCTACTTTCTGCTTCTTTTACTACACCATCTGCTTCTTTTTGGGCCTCTAAAAGGATTCGTTGTCTTTCTTCTTTAATCCATTTTGCCTGTTTTAGTTCATCTGGTAATTTTAATCTAATTTCTTGGATAATTTCTATTATTTCGTCTTTATCTACAATCCCTTTATTGGTAAATGGTACATTCTTGCTTTTTTCTAGTATATCTTCTAGCGTCTCTAATAAGGTAAATATTTCCATTAATTTATTCTTCCTTTCTGTTAATTTCCTTTAAGAAAAAAATATTTGCTCTACCATATTTTCTTTTATCTATTATTTCTATATTTTTTATTTCTTCGATTTGTTTTTCTATTTTTTCTTTTTCATCTGTTTCTGCAATGATTAATGTATCTGGTTTTAAGATTTTGTTTTTGATTAGTTCATAAATTGCTATTTTTATGAAATCTGTTTTATAAGGTGGGTCCAAATAGATAATGTCCATCTTTTTATTGATTAGCTTTTCTATTGCTTTTATAAAGTCTCCCTGATACAGTTCTACTTTTTCTTCTAGATGCGTTTTAGCTATGTTTTTTTTAATAATCTCACAGGCTCCTTTTGATTTGTCACATAAGTAAACTTTTTGTGCTCCTCTACTTGCAAATTCTAGTCCAATTGCTCCACTTCCAGAAAATAAATCTAAAACGGTTGCTCCTGGTATGTCAAAACTAATTATATTAAATAATGACTCTTTTACTCTGTCTAATGTTGGTCTTGTTTCTAGACCTTCTAATGTATATAATTTTGTTCCTTTGGCTGTCCCACTTATAATTCTCATAAGCTACTCCACTTATTTTGCTAATTTAAATTGATTATTACAATCTAAATTCCCTTCTTAAAAGAAAATATTTATAAATTTTCATATTACTATTTTATATTTTTTTTTGTTAAAGTCAAGCAAATTAACAGAAATGTAATATAATATTAATATTCCTGTAATATTACATTCATATTACAATAATTTGTCATGTTATTTTTGGAACTAAAAGGACCGGGTCTTAGTGGCTCCGGGAGCCACTAAGACCCGATCCTTTTGGTTCTCGGCTATTTTTTTGGTTATTGCTTTTAATGCCTTTTCTCTAGGTAATATAATTGTATGTTCACAACCTTTGCATTTTAGCTTAAAATCGACACCAACTCGCGTTATTTCCCAAATTTTACTACCGACAAGGATGTTGTTTTTTGGTTCTTACGATGTCTCCTACATGATATTCCATAATTTGATTCTTCCTTATATAAAATTTTGTCAGTTATTTTTTTATTTTAGTATTTAGCGTTTTATTGCTTTGCTTTTTCAAATCTTTTACTTATACTTGTCTTTCCTAATACTTGCATAATTTCATACATATCAGGTGTATTGGTTCTTGTGGTTAAGGCTATTCTTAAAACAGTACTTACATCTCCCACATGAGCTTTGTATTGATCTGGATTTGCTTTAAATTCTTTTACTTCTTTTGCATATCCCATTTCTCCTGCTAATTCTTTTATTTTTTCAAACCAAGTTTGTTTATCGTCTTCTGGATTGTAATACTTTTCCATGTATAAATCTAGAATTTTATTGATATCTTTCCTGTCATTTATCACTTGATATGGATATTCTTGTTTATTTTCTAAGAATTTATAATCATACATGTAAATGATGTTTTCTTTTACATCTGACCATTTTGCTATATCTTTACGCGGTTTTGTATTTCCTCTTTCGATTCCTAACACTTTTAGTGAATATTCTTTATTATTTAATAACTCTACTAGTTCTTCATCATGTCTGTTTGCCCATTCTAATGATTTTTCATATACTTCTTCCGCTGTCATTTTGGATATGACAATTTTGGATACGTCTTGTAATTTTACCATATCAAATAAAGCTCCACTGACACTCATTTTATTTAACTGAAAATCAAAGTCTTCTAGTTTAGCATCTTTGTTTTGTCTTCTCCAATTTTCAAAGGTAGAATTTGCTATATTTAATAAGTATTCTTTTACTGCTAAGCTTGGAATTCCTAGTTCTTCATAGTAACTTACTGCTGCTTCTGGGTCTTTTCGTTTACTTAGTTTTCTTTTATTTCCGTTGTCATTTTTCATAATTGGAGAAATATGTGCGTATTTAGGAGCTTTGAAGCCTAGCTCTTGGAATAGTTGCAAGTGTAATGGTACAGAGGAAAGCCATTCGTCTCCTCTTATTACATGAGTTGTCCCCATTAAATGGTCATCTACGGCATGTGCGAAATGGTAAGTTGGTAAACCATCTGATTTGATTATGATGATGTCTTGGTCATTTTCTGGAAATTCTACATTTCCTTTTATGATGTCTTTATGTTTTATTTTTCTGTCTTCCCTTCCTGGTGATTTAAATCTTATTATGTATGGCTCTCCTGCTTTTATTTTTTCTGCCATTTCTTCTAATGATAGGTTTCTGCATTTAGCCCATACACCATAATATCCTGTTCTGACTTTTGCCGCTTCTTGTTTTGCTCTCATTTCTTCTAATTCTTCCGGTGTTTCAAAAGCAGGGTAGGCTTTTCCTTGTTCAATCATATATTTAGCATAGGCTTGATAAATATCTTTTCTTTGTGATTGTTTGTATGGTCCGTATTCTCCTTTTTCTTCTTTAGAGGATATCTTGCCTTCATCAGGCACAATATCGAAATCTTTTAATGCTTTTATGATATCTGATACTGCATTTTCAATTTCTCTTTTTTGGTCGGTATCTTCTATTCTTAAGAAAAATACTCCTTTTGTTTTTTGAGCAATCATTTTTGCCGCTAATGCTTGATATAATCCTCCTATGTGCATAAAACCGGTTGGACTTGGTGCATATCTGGTAACTACTGCTCCTTCAGGTAAGTTTCTTTTGGGATATTTGGTTTCATAGTAATCAATTTGTTTTTCATTGGGAAATATTAAATCTGCTAATTCTTTATAGGTCATTTTTTTCTTCCTTTCTTGTTTTATCTCATTTTGGGTATATTTTACTATATAATGGTTAAAAAATCAAGGTCTTGGGTAATATTTCCTATTGACAAAAAATATTATTCATTTGATGATTACTTTATCAAATGAATAATATTTTTTTAATTTTATAAACTTTATATCTCCATCACAATCGGAATAATCATCGGATTTCTCTTCGTCTTCGAGAAAATATACTCCCTCAAATTCTCACGAATCGAATTCTTAATTGTCGTCCAGTCGCGAATTCCTTGCTCCTCACATCTATGCACTTCATGTCTTACAACCTGTTTAATATCATCCATTACATTTTCAGATTCTCTTACATAAACAAATCCTCTTGATATAACATCTGGTCCTGCGATTACTTCTCCGGAGCCTCCGTTCATGGTTAAAACAACAATAATCAAACCATCTTGTGATAAATGTTGTCGATCTCTTAAAACAACATTTCCTACATCTCCAATGCCAAGACCATCTACTAAAACAAGTCCTGATTGTACTGTTCCTGTATATTCGGCACCCTTTTTGTCCATTTCTAATATTTTACCATTTTCTAATTTAAAAATATTTTCTTTTGGAATTCCCATCATTTTGGCAGTTTCACTATGAGCAATTAATTGTCTGTATTCTCCGTGAATTGGAATAAAATATTTTGGTTTGGTTAGTGCTAATATTAATTTTTGTTCTTCTTGACAAGCATGTCCTGAAACATGAACATCTTCTAAAGCTGAATATACAACTTCTGCTCCTATTTGCATTAAGGAGTCGATTACTTTAGAAACACTTTTTTCGTTTCCAGGAATTGGGTTGGCTGAAATGATAACCAAGTCATTTGGTGTTATTTTAACTTTTTTATGCGTTCCTGATGCCATTCTGGTTAAAGCTGACATGGTTTCTCCTTGGCTTCCAGTTGTTATGATTAATAGTTTATCATCTGTATAATTACTAATCATGTCAATATCAATAAATATATTATCTGGGCAATTAATATAACCTAATTCTCTTGCGGTTGTAATCATATTAATCATACTTCTACCACAAACCGCTATTTTTCTGCCATATTCTACGGCACAATTCACAATTTGTTGTACTCTGTGGACATTAGAAGCAAAAGTTGCCACAACAATTCTTTTGGTACAATTGGTAAATAGTTTTTCAAATACTTCTCCAACCGTACTTTCTGACATGGTAAATCCTTTTCTTTCTGAGTTGGTAGAATCTGACATTAAGGCTAAAACACCTTTATTTCCCAGTTCTGCTAAACGTCCAAAGTCCATTAGTTTTCCATCCATCGGCGTATAGTCTACCTTAAAATCTCCTGTGTGTAAAACCGTTCCTACTGGTGTATGAATAGCAAGCATAACAGAATCTGGAATACTATGTGAACTTTGTATAAATTCTACTTTAAAATATTTTCCAAGTTTAATCGTTTCTCCTGGATTTACTTCGTTTAATTTAGTAGAAGCTGTTAGTCTGTGTTCTTCTAATTTGTTTTTGATTAATCCTAATGTTAATTTTGTTCCATAAATTGGGGTATTTACTTGTTTTAAGAAATATGGCACACTGCCTATATGGTCTTCATGTCCATGGGTAATGACCATTCCTTTTAATTTTTCTTGATTTTTTACAACATAGGTTACATCTGGTATGACTAAATCAACTCCTAGCATGTCATCTTCTGGGAAAGATAAACCACAATCAACAACAATCATTTCTTCATCATATTGGAAAACAGTTATATTTTTTCCAATTTCGTGCAGACCCCCTAGTGGGATAATTTTTAATCTTGGTTTTTTGAAGCCTACTTTTTCTGTGACTTTTCTAAGTCCTTTTTCTTTTGATATTGCCCTTAATGATGATTCTTTTTTTACAACTAATGATTTATTTTCTCTTTCTCCCTGATTTTCGTTGTGGGCATAGGTTCTTCTTCTCTCTCTTTTTTTCGCTGCGTTTACGTCTCTGTTTGTGTTTTCTTCTTTTACTTCATGATTGTTTTCTTTTATTTCTTCTTGTCCATTATTTTTCTTATTTTTATAATTCTTTCTTCCTCCTCTTCTTTTGGCACTTCTTATCGTGCTTTCTTCAAAACTTTCTTCTTTTTTTTGTATCATAAATCTATCTCCTTATTTTTTATTTAAAATTTTAACCATAGAAATACAGGACCTTTAAATTGGCTTTTTGAAAGGTCTTTCTATCTTATTTAATTTCTCTCATTTTCTTTTTTTGGTTTAAAATCTCATTTTTTATAGCTTTTATTATATCATTATTTAGACTTAAAGTCAAATGATTGCTTATGTATTTTTAGAATTTCCAAATTTTATAAAATTATTATATATTTTTTTATGATACAGATAAAGACAAGAGTGTTTCTCTCTTGTCTTTTATCTAGTATCTTGTTACGCTAGATACTTCTTTAAAAACTGCCCCGTATAACTTCTCTCATTTTTACAAATTTGTTCCGGTGTTCCGACAGCAACCACTTCTCCTCCACCTTCGCCACCTTCTGGACCTAAGTCAATAATATGGTCACAAGTTTTAATTAAATCTAAGTTATGTTCGATTACAATAGCGGTATTGCCGGTATCCACTAACCTTTGTAAAATATTGACCAATCGGTGAACATCTGCAATATGTAATCCTGTTGTTGGTTCATCTAAAATATATAATGTTTTTCCAGTTGCTCTTTTGGAAAGTTCGGTTGCTAGTTTTACACGTTGTGCTTCTCCTCCTGATAAGGTAGTTGAACTTTGTCCTAATTTAATATAGCCTAAACCTACATCATATAGTGTTTGCATTTTGCTTTTTATTTTCGGAATTTTATCAAAAAATTCTAGTGCTTCTTCCACTGTCATATCTAATACATCTGCTATATTTTTTCCTTTAAATTTGATTTCTAATGTTTCATGATTATACCTTTTTCCTTTACATACTTCACAAGGTACATAAACATCTGGTAAAAAGTGCATTTCTATTTTATGTACACCATCTCCTTGGCAACTTTCACATCTTCCTCCTGGGACATTGAAACTAAACCTGCCTTTTCCAAAACCTCGTATTTTGGCTTCATTGGTTTCGGCAAAAATGTTTCGGATTTCATCAAATACACCTGTATAAGTTGCTGGATTACTTCTTGGTGTTCTTCCGATTGGTGATTGGTCTATGTTTATGATTTTATCGATGTTTTCAATACCTTTGACTTCTTTACATTTTCCTGGCTTTTCATTGGACTTGTTGATTTTTTGTGCAATGGTTTTATATAAAATTTCATTGATTAAAGTTGATTTTCCAGAGCCAGAAACACCTGTTACACAAGTAAATACTCCTAATGGAAATTTGACATCAATATTTTTTAAGTTGTGTTCTATTCCACCTTTTACTTCTATGCATTTTCCTTTGGTAGGTTTTCTACGTTTTTTAGGTACTTCTATTTTCTTTCTTCCACTTAAGTATTGACCAGTAATGGAGTTTTCTACTTGTTTGATTTCTTCTGCCGTTCCTTGAGCCATAATATTTCCACCATGGACTCCGGCTCCTGGTCCGATATCGATGATTTCATCTGCTGCATACATAGTATCTTCATCATGTTCTACAACAATTAAAGTATTGCCTAAAT
>CALXRH010000041.1 GCA_944390625.1 uncultured Clostridia bacterium | reverse complement strand
GGTATAATCAATTTTTCAATTAAGTCTTTTTGCATAGTTGGTATATCTGCATTTTCTAAATGTTGTGTAGATATTAAGATACTATCTACTCTAATTGGAAAATCATCTACATACTCTATTGTTACTTGTGCTTTTCCATCTGTTTTCAAATAGTCAATTTCTCCATTTTTTTTTTTATTTTCTAACTGCTTTGTAATTTTGTGTGCAAGATAAATTGAATATGGCATATATTCATCTGTTTCATCACAGGCATAGCCAAACATAATTCCTTGATCTCCTGCTCCACCTTTATCTACTCCCATTGCTATATCATTACTTTGTTTCTTAATATATTGTTCTATTTCACAAGTTCTATAATCCATTGTAGTTTTTTCATCATCATAGCCAACTTGCTTTAATGTTTCCCTTACTATATTTTCAATATCTAATTTTGCATTTGTTGTTATTTCTCCTGCCACAATAACTTTATTTGCTGTAATCATAGTTTCTACTGCAACTCTTGATTCCTTATCTTGTTTTAAACATTCATCTAAAATAGAATCTGAAATTAAATCACATACCTTGTCAGGATGTCCTTCTGTTACAGATTCACTTGTTAAAAAATATCTTTTATATTTCAATTTAAAATTCCTCCATTTCCTTCTTTGATTTATATATTTTAATTTGTTTATATTATAATTTTTATTGCTACATAAACATCGCCTCACATCCTTTCTTGATTCGCACGAGAATCGATTTTGTGGTTTTTTTATTCTTAACTAGACAAGTTACTCGAACTCTTCCTCCTCTTCTTGTACAACTTTTTCATATTTTTGTAGTTTATTGTTTAATTTTTTTATTTTTTCTTTTAATTTTAGATTTTCTTCAATTAAAATTGCATTATCTATTAATTTTGTTTTATCATCTTCGTAATCCCTATTTATAGCTTTTATTTCTCCCATACTTAAATAATTGTTTTTGCCAACTATGATATGATCTAAAAATTGAATATTATATACTTTCAATAATTTATTTGTAATATTGGATATATGCCTATCATGATTACTTGGCTCAAGTTCGTTTGATGGATGATTATGAACTAATATTACTCTTTCACTTGCTGTTACTAATGCTGTTCTTACAATATATTTGCTATCAACTTTTATTTCATTGCTTGTTCCAATTCCTATCAAACTTATATTTCTTATATTATTTTTATTATCTAACCCAATAAATAAAAGATGCTCTTGTATTGCATCCTTTATTTCTTGTACTTCTTTTAGTTGAAATACTTCACTTGATTTACTGATTTTTCTTTGTTCTTCTATATTATTATCCTTTTTCTGTATTTCTATTGATAAACTCAATTTTATAATTCCTTCCTCTATACCATGAAGTTTAATTTACTACTATTAATTATCAAAATTTCAAGTATTAAAAAAAGAGTAGCTAAAACTTTCTACTCTTTGCTAAAAGCTAAAATCCAGTATTCACAGGTAATTGCTAACTTTTATTTATTATTTATTAAAATTGGAAATTACGAAAGACCACAGGTGTGGATTTAAACTTACAATTTCCTGCCGGCTGGGAACAAGCAAGAGCAATTAAATTTGAACAAGGTTTTACCACTCCTGCTCCTCGTGATTTCGTTGGTTTTGGACCTTTAACAGAGCCAGAAGCACTAGCAATTTACAATTTTACACTTATGCATGAATTTCGATTAGTCCTTGCCTATCATACCCAAGGAAAAGTCATCTTTTGGCAATTTCAAAATTATATGCCAGAAAATGCTTTTCTAATTGGTTCACAATTTTCTCGCGTTAGTGGATACTCTTTAGAAGATACCCCTTATAATTCTAGTTTTGCAGGTTACAAAGATTGGTTTATTCAAAATTATAATCGACCTGGATTTACGATTGAAGCAGGTATTGGAGAAAATCCACTTCCGATATCTCAATTTGATGAAATTTATTTTGATAATTTAGGCATATTCGTTTTAGGAGCTGTTCTTTCTTAAGAAAACAGCTCCTAACCTTAAAAATACTATAATATAAAAATTCACAATTTTTATTTTTTAAATCTTTCTTTCATTTCCTTTCTATTTTCTTTCGTATATCCTACCGTAATATTTCCATTTTTACTTAAAATCGTATTCCAAATTTCATCATATACTTCTTTTTGTGCTTTGGTTATTCCTGCAATCGTAGCTATGGTATAAGTTTTTCCTTCATTTGTCATAACTTTTATAGCTTGTGATGTTTTAATTCCATTGGTTCTTTGTTCATAAGCATACATCCATACAATATCTTGATAAGCAATTACTGTCATTTTTCCTTGAAAAGTAATAATATAATGATCTGTTAAATACATATGTGCTTTTTCATAATAAAAAGCATTTGGACTATTCATTTCATCATCCAATGAATTTACTACATCAGGATCCATTTTACCCAGATTTTTTTCAAAAGTAAAATATCTATATAAAGTTACAAGCAATCCTATTGCACCTATTACTAGTAAAATAATAAATACATATTTAGCCATTGTTGCTGTTGCATTTTCTGAAATGGACATATCTAAGTAAATATTGCCAAAATAAGAATAAAAAGATGCATCATCTGTTATTTGATATTCCTCTTCGATTCCTTCATTATAGGCTTCTATCGCAATTTGTTTGATTTCGTCTGGAATTTGAGCCGTTATTCCTTCTACTCTTACTGGTGAATCTGCTATTTCTTCCTGATTTAATTTTTCAAAGTCATCATTATCCATATAGGCAATGTAAAGATATTCTCCATCTGTTACAATATAATAACTTTCATCAATTCCATCTGCCACTGCAAATTGGTATGGTACTGAGGCAATATTCAAATAAGCTTTTTTATCTACATTTTCCTCTTCACTTACAATTAGCGTATTTAAATCTGTCATGTCAGCATTTACCTTTTCGTTAATCTGATTCTCCCAAACTTTAAAGGCAAAAGCAACTACCATAATCGCAAAAAAGATGACAATATTTCTTATCATTGCCCCTTTTTCTTTTTGAACATTTTTGTTCGTAAATTTCTTCATATTCAATTCCCCCTTTTATTGATTGGCGGAGCAAGAGGGATTCGAACCCCCGCGCCGATTACTCGACCTATCAGTTTTCGAAACTGAACTCTTCAGCCCCTTGAGTATTGCTCCACATTTATATTTTTGGAAGCTATTTTTTACCTCTTCCCCAAAAATATCAATTATAGATTTTATGTGTAACCATAGGTGTTTCTTCTGTTATTTTTCGAAATACAAAACCATTTTCTATGCCATAATCAATAATAGCAGATAAGGCATCTACCGTTTTTTGATTATTCGAAAAATCATGCATTAAAACAACATTTTTTCTGTTTTCTTTTA
>CALXRH010000040.1 GCA_944390625.1 uncultured Clostridia bacterium | reverse complement strand
AGTCTGAGGCATCTTCTGTTTTTTCACTTGCCTCTGCTGCTCTTTTTATAATTCCATTCTCTCCTGCTAACATACTTATCGATATTCCAGCTAAAATCAGCAACACGATAATGGTCACGACTAATGCAATCAGCGTAATTCCTCTTTCTTTTTGTAAATTTTTAACTAAAAACATTTTAAAAATCTCCCTTCTTACCTGCATTTTTACTTTTGTTTTAGCCTTTCAATACAATTCCCAAAACAGTTTAAGGCTCAACCTGTAAGTATTATACCATACTAAAAATTTGCCTTCAATATTTTTTTCAAATTGTAAAAAAAATGTAATATTTTTGTAACTTCATTGAAATACTTTTTATTTTTCCACAATTAACGTATTCTCAATATTTTTTCACAAATAAAAAAAATTTATACATTCTTTTAAGAACCAAAAACCGAGCCCTTTGACATAAATGCCTAAAGGCTCAGTTTTTGTTCTTATTATCTTAAACTCAACAAACAATCATCGCATCTCTTCTAGCTCCTGTTCCTATAAATTTAATGGGAACTTTTACAATTTCTTCAATTCGGTTTAAATATTTTTGTGCATTTTCTGGTAAATCTTTTCTTTGTTTTATATGGCTAATATCTCCAAAATTTCCATCAAATTCTTCATAAACTGGTTTACACTTAGCAATTTCATCCATATCGGTTGAATAGTGCATCGTTGTTTTTCCTTCTTTTTGATAGCCAACACATAATTTTATTTTATCTAATTTTCCTATCGTATCTACATGGTTAATGGCTAAACCTGTAATTCCATTTAGCATAACAGCATATTTTAAAGCTACTAAATCTAGCCATCCACATCTACGAGGTCTTTTGGTGGTTGTTCCGTATTCGTGTCCTAATTCTCTTATGGTATCTCCAATTTCATTATTTTGTTCTGTAATATAAGGGCCTGCACCTACTTTTGAGGAATAAGCTTTTAATACACCATATACTTCTCCTATGTATTTTGCTCCAATTCCTGTTCCGGTACATATTCCTCCAATGGTTGGGTTAGATGATGTTACATAAGGGTAGCTTCCAAAATCAATATCTAATAAAGTGGCTTGTGCTCCTTCGCATAAAATCTTTTTATTTTCTTCTAGGGCATTATGAAGTAATTCTACTGTATCTACAACATATTCTTTTAATTGATTTGCATAGGAATTATATTCTTCTAAAATATCTTCTACTTTTATGGTTTTATGGCCATATATTTCAAATAGCTTGTTTTTGGTTTCTACGTTTTTTCTCAATTGCTTTTCAAATTTTTTATTTACCAAATCTCCCATTCGAATACCACATCTTTCGTATTTATCACAATAAACTGGTCCAATTCCTCGGCAAGTAGTTCCTATTTTTTCTTCTTTTCTTAGCTCTTCTTGTAATCGATCCATTTCTACATGATAAGGAAATATCACATGAGCTTTATCGCTAATTCGTAAATTGTCTACCAGATAGCCATTTTCCTTTAAATTTTTAATCTCTTGCATTAACACTTTTGGGTCAATTACTACGCCATTTCCTATTACAGCTATGGTACCTTTGTTTAATATTCCTGATGGAATTAAATGAAAAGCAAATTTCTTCCCACCAATTTCTATCGTATGTCCGGCATTATTTCCTCCTGTACACCTGACCGACACATCTGCATTTTGGGATAAATAATCAATAATTTTTCCTTTTCCCTCATCCCCATAAAAACTACCTAGCACAACATCTACTTTTTTCATACAACCACTCCTTTTATTACTATATTTTATTCCAGTAATTCCAGTTGCATTATATAAATGAATTTATTTTTCGTCAATATATTTTTGATATTTTGGGGAACGCAGTCAAAAAAATATATCATTTTTTAAATTTTATCAGGATTGCTAATCTTAAAACAATTGTCACTCCTAAAATAATTAGAATAACTTTTTGATAATTTTTTTCCTGATTTTCTTCCTCTTTTTCTTCTGATCCACTGCTTAATTTTTGTGTTTTATAGATCTGCTCTAATTTTTCTTGGTTTTCTTTTACCTGTTCTTGATATTTTGCTTCTTCTTCTAAATTTCTTTTATACACATTTACTTCATATACTTTTTTAGAAAATCCATTTTGTGCAGTTACCGTAATTTTCAAAAAATTATTTCCTTCTTTTAAATCATCTTTTCCTTCTATTTGCACCGTTGCTTTTTCGTCTTCCGGAACAGCAAAAACGTTTAAATCCGTTGTTTCGTTTGATACTTCTACCTGATAATTGGTAGTTCCAGCATCAAAGGGAGGATTTAATAATTCATTTTCAATGGCTAATACTTCTAAATTGGTATTGGCAGCTTCTGCCTCATCTGTTTTGGTAACTTGTATATTGTAATCATTATTTTGTGTTCCATCTTGCGCGGTTTGGTTGTTTCCAACTTGCACCTCAATTCCTTTCAAATCAGTTTGTATGAGCTGTCCCACCTCACTATAAAATTCGCCATTAACTGTAAATGTTGCTAGCCCCTCTTCTTTTGCCTTGAATTGAAATTTAGCAAGTTCGCCAGATTTTGGAGTGTTTCCTCCTGTTTCATCATACCAAACCCATATAATGCAATTTTCCACTACATTCGTATTATCCGGACCAGAAACATACTCAAATTTTGTATCGTCAAAATAGAGGTAAGAAGTAAATGCTGCCGTTTTAGCATTTTCAATGGATAGGCTTATTTCTATTTCTTCCTCTTTTTCGATTTTATTTTTTATACTGCTAAGATAGACAGTACCTGTCGTAGATGCATAACTTATTTTAAAAAATGCTAATAAAAACAGAAATGTAACTATACTTAAAAATATCTTCTTTTTCATTTTTCTCCTTTCTTGGGAACCATTGGGTCCTAAGTCTATTGTTCAATTTTTTGCAAACCTAAAATATGTCTTTGTATCATTAATAAATCAACAGAAGTAGGCTTTTTTCCATCTTTGCTAATTCTACTTGCTTTTTTATATATTTCTCCCAATGGTTCAATTTCTAAAATATGTCTTTGTATAACTAATAAATCTATGCTATTAATTTTTCCATCCCCATTAGAATCTCCATATAAAATAATTTTATATTCTCTTAGGAGCACTCCATTTTCTTTTACTCTTATCTTACATCCTGTACCAAGAAAATCTGTTTCCTTTAATATTTCATTTTTATTGTTTACAAATTCTAATTCTAAATCAGTTGTAATGAGCCCTTTGATATCTGCTACTGTATTTTTACTATAATCTATTCCACTAATTTCTAAACTATTCACCGTTAAAGATGGGTCAAAATGAATTTCATAATCTTCCATTTTTCTAACAACAAACACTTTACATTCTGCTTTGATATTGGCATTTTCCGCAGATAACGCAGTAATTAAAGTCTCTCCTTCTTGGTGTGCTGAGATAATTCCATTTTCATCTATGGTTGCTATTTGCTGGTTGCTGCTACCATACAAAATCGTTTTTTCATTGCTATCTTCTGGTTCAATGGTTCCATTAATTTGGAAAGAATCTCCTACTTGCATATAAATTTCGCTTTGGTCTAAGAAAACCCCTGTTACTTTACTATA
>CALXRH010000039.1 GCA_944390625.1 uncultured Clostridia bacterium | reverse complement strand
AAAATGGAACGAAAAATGTTAAAAAAACTACAAAAATGGAAAGATGACAAAGAAAAAATGCCTTTAATCATATATGGAGCAAGACAAGTTGGAAAAACATATACCATATTATCATTTGGAAAACAATACTATAAAAATGTAGCCTATATCAATTTCGAAGATAACACTGAAATAGCAAAAATCTTCGAAAAAGACTTAGAAATAGAAAGAATTATAAAAGAACTGCAAGTAAAACTAGGAATTACTATATTAAAAGAAGATACCTTGCTATTTTTTGACGAAATACAAGCTTGTGAAAGGGCGCTAACATCCTTAAAATATTTTGCAGAAAACGCCCCGCAATATCATGTAATAGCAGCTGGTTCCTTATTTGGAATAGCAATCAATAGGCAAAAATATTCCTTTCCTGTAGGAAAAGTGAAAATGCTAACCTTATATCCATTAGATTTTGAAGAATTTTTATGGGCTTTTAATCAAAAAGATTTAGCTAATATGATACGAGAAGCGTTTACGGAAAATAAAGAATTTGCCTTACACAGTTTAGCAAATGAATATTATCGTTTATATTTAGCAACAGGTGGAATGCCAAGGGCAGTTTTAGAATATAGAGAAAAACAAGACATGAATTTTGTAACAGCTGTATTAAAAGACATTAATAATTCTTACATTGCAGATATGGCAAAATATGCAAATCCTACAGAAACCACAAAAATAATAGCTGTTTATAACATTATTTCAGCACAATTAGCCAAAGAAAATAAAAAATTTCAGTATAAATTAATAAAATCAGGAGCAAGAGCTTATGAATATGAAACAGCAATCAACTGGCTAAATGCCTCTGGAATTATTATTCATTGCACCAAAGTAAAAGAAGGAAAATTGCCACTTTCAGCATTTATTGAGCCAGAAAGTTTTAAAATTTATATGACAGATGTTGGGTTATTATGTAACAAATTTGGAATTCCTACCAATGTTGTTATAGTAGAAAATGAAAATTTAAATAATTTTAAAGGAGCATTAGCAGAAAATTACGTATGCAGCAGTTTAGTCCAATGTGGACTAATACCTTATTATTGGGAATCAAATGGAAAAGCAGAAGTAGATTTTGTAGTACAAGATAAAAAAGGTAATATCATCCCAATTGAAGTAAAATCAAGTAATCATACCAGGTCAAAGAGTTTAAATATCTTTAAAAAGTTATATGATATACCATATACAATTCGAATATCTACTAAAAATTTTGGATTAGAAAATGAAATAAAATGTATTCCATTATATAGTGTATTTTGTTTAGATACACTTTAAACAAAGCAAAAACATATAAGTTGATAATAAATAAAATCGGTTTATTAGCAGTAATCAATAAAAACCGATTTTATTTTTATTTTCTGCCCAAAACAAAAAAATATTAAAAATCCTTGCCAAAATAAAAACAATATGATAAAAATAAACTATTAAATATACAAACCTGTATTCCAAAAATATTATTTCAAAAAAATTTTAATCTACCAACTTTTTATTGTCTGGAGGTGGTATAATAGAACAAAAATAAAAGAATAAAAACAGCAAAAAGAGAAAAACTAAAGAATGGAGGAAAAAATATGTTAGAAGAAATTTATTTACAAAGAAGAGAAGCCATAGACAACAGCATAAAACAAGCCATAAAAAAAGTAGAAAATCAGCTAGTAAAAATAAAAGATGTAGAACTAGAAAAAAATAAAGACCTAATTGATATACTAGAAGAAAACTACAACATAAAACTAGGCAGCATTTGCAAAGAAATCTATTTACAAGGGCTAAAAGATGGTATTAACTTAATCCAAGAAGCAAAAGGCAACCCTTCTATATAAAAAACTTAGGTCCTAATGAAATTTAAACCATAAGGACCTAAAGCTATTTTTTTACACAATATAAATAATCTTATTATCCGGAAAAAATTGATGAAGCTTATTACGAAAAAAAGCTTCTCCTTCCATACGAAGATCCTTTTTATACATATACTTTCCACGTCCACGACCTGTCATCAAATTTTTATCATATAACTCTATAGCATTCGGGAAAGCCTCTTCATTAATTTTGGTATGCACATAACTATAAGTCATAAAAATGATTTCAAAAAAAACCTCTTTTTTAACTTCTGCCGATAGCTCTAAACTCAATCTTTCAATTAACTCGCTATAAACTTCTTTCCAATTTTCCACAAAAATAACCGGAGCAATCAAAATACCAACTTTATAACCAGCACTTTTGAGTCGATTTATCGCATCAATTCTACCTTTTAAGCGAGATGTTCCAAATTCCACTTTATGGATAATCTCTTCTGGGTTAACACTCATTCTTACAATTACTTTGCCATGATGATTTAATCCCAAAATAGTATCTACCATATCAAATTTCGTAGGAAAAGTCAAAAATCCTTTTTGTTCTGGATTACTTGCAAAATGTTCAATGGTCCAAATTAAATTACCAGTAATGGTATTTTCCAAAATTAAATCACTGTTACTGCCAATTTCAAAAACAGACTCTCTTTCTTTTTCTAGGTAGTCTTTATTTGCTACTTTCAAAATTTTACTTAACATCTCTTCTCGATTGACAAAAAGTCTTAAATAAGCGCATTTGTTATAATGACAAACCAAATAACAATACAAGCACATAGCCGTACATCCGCGAAGAAGTAAAAGGAACCAAATAATCCGAAATTTTATGATTTTCCACGAACTTATGCGTTTTTCTTGTGCCAATAATTAAATTCTTCTTTAAGTAAGGAAACTCGCGATTTTCTTTTTTTCGCATTTCTTCAATATTATTATGGTTTTCGATTTCGAATTTAGGCACATCTTTATATTTATTTAACAATTCTCTACCTAAAACATAATTTTCAATATTTTTTTCAAAATAAATAGCCTGAGGCCAAAAAGTTTTAAAATTATCCATACCAAAAGTATTACCAAGTGAATGAAAAATATTATGGTTTTTTATGTCAAATTATTGACTTTTTGCCAAATCCATTATATGATATTGAAAGCAAAAAATCCTAAGAAAGGAAGAACAAAAAAATGGGAGAAGTTATAGTTATTACATCAGGAAAAGGTGGAGTTGGAAAAACAACAACAACAGCCAATTTGGGTGCAAGCTTAGCCTTAGAAGGGAAGAAAGTAGCTTTAATCGATACTGACATCGGCTTAAGGAACCTAGATGTAGTTATGGGATTAGAAAACAGAATTGTATATGACATAGTAGATGTTGTTGAAGGTAAATGTAAATTAAGACAAGCATTAATAAAAGATAAAAGATTCAAAGAATTATACTTATTACCAGCCGCTCAAACAAGAGATAAATCAGCCGTCAATGAAGAACAGATGAAAACACTAACAGGAAAACTAAAGGAGGAATTTGACTATATACTAATAGATTGCCCAGCAGGCATCGAGCAAGGATTTAAAAATGCAATCGCAGGAGCTAACCGAGCAATTGTGGTTTCAACAGCGGAAATATCATCCATTCGAGATGCAGATAGAATTATAGGACTTTTAGAGTCATCTGAAATCAAAAATCCAGAATTAATTGTTAACCGAATTAAGCCAAATATGGTAAGAAAAGGCGAAATGATGGATGTAGATGATATTGTAGACCTATTATCCATTGATTTAATAGGAGTAGTACCAGATGATGAATACATCATTACACAAACTAACAAAGGAGAGCCAGTTATTCAAAACAAAAAAGCTCCATCTGGAAAAGCCTATTTAGAAATAGCCAAAAGAATCTTAGGAGAAGACATAGAAATTACAATTCCAGGAAGAGAAAGAGGATTTTGGGCAAAATTGAAAAGATTTTTTAGTAAAGACAAATAAAGCAAAAGATAAAAATAAAAATGTATGAACTTACATAAGCAAATCAAAACTGGAGGTAAATAAATGTTTGAAAACTTAAAAAACATTTTTAAAAAAAATAAAAAAAGGGAAATGTTAAAATCAAATTCCAAAGATACAGCCAAAGAAAGACTACATTTAGTATTAATGCAAGACAGAGCCAATGTATCAGCAGATTTTTTAGATTTAATGAGAAAAGAAATTATAGAAGTAATTAAAAAATATATTGATATAGATGAAAAAGCAATGGACGTAAGACTTACAACAGAAACCAATGAAGAAGGTGTGCAAGGAGCACCAGCATTATATGCCAATATTCCAATCATAAATATAAAAGACGAAGCGAGAAAATTAAGTAAAACCAACCAAAAAGAAAAAATTATACAAGAAAAACCTCCAAAACCAGAAGAAAAGCCAAAAGAACAGCCAGAACAGAAAAAAGAAAAAGAAGAAGAGGCAAAAGATAAAACAGAAACCATAGCAGAAAACAAAGAAAATACAAAAGAAGATACAAATAAGCCCCAAAATGAAGTAAAAGAAAACAAGAGTGAAAGACCAAAAGATACCAACCAAAAAACACCAAAAGAAGAGATACCAAAAACAAAAAATGAAGAAGACACCAAGCAAGAAGAAGCAAAAAATAAAAACGAAATAAAAGAAGAGAAGAACCATGAAGAATAAGATTTTTAAAAATATGGAATGGTGGATATTTATTTCAGCAATTTTGCTTTGTATTGTTGGCTTTGTAGCTTTATATTCAGCTACCCAATCCGATAATT
>CALXRH010000038.1 GCA_944390625.1 uncultured Clostridia bacterium | reverse complement strand
ATTACATTGTCACCTTTTTTTAATTTCATTTAAGGTTTTCCTCCTTTCGAAAATTTTCTGCTACGGTTTGCTTTATCTTAAAGAACTTCTGGAGCTAATGAAAGTATTTTCATGTATTCTCCATCTCTTAATTCTCTTGCAACAGGTCCAAATATACGTGTTCCTCTTGGTGTTTTGTCATCTCTTATAATAACAGCTGCATTTTCGTCAAATCTAATATAAGAACCATCTGCTCTTCTGATTGGTTTTTTTGTTCTAACGACAACTGCTTTTACAACATCACCTTTTTTTACAACTCCACCTGGTGTTGCTTGTTTTACAGATGCAACGATAATATCTCCAATGCTAGCAGTTTTTCTATAAGAACCACCTAAACATCTGATACACATAATTTCTTTTGCACCTGTATTATCAGCTACTTTTAATATACTTTGTTGTTGTACCATTGGTTTATAAACCTCCTTTTTTTCTTACCTTTTATTTGATTACTGCTTTTTCAACTATTTCAACGACTCTCCATCTTTTATCTTTTGAAAGAGGTCTAGTTTCCATAACTTTTACTTTATCTCCAATTCCACAGCTGTTTTCTTCGTCATGTGCTTTTAAAGTATAGGTTTTTTTCACGATTTTTCCGTAAACACTATGTCTTACGTTTCTTTCAACAGCTACGACTACAGTTTTATCCATTTTATTTGATTTTACTGTACCGATCATTGTTTTACGAAGATTTCTTGTTTGTTCCATTATTCATTTACCCCTTTCTTCTCAGCAATTTTTCTCTCTGTTAAAACAGTGTTGATTCTAGCAATATCTTTTTTTACTTCTCTAATTTTCATAGGATTTTCTAAAGAATTTGTAGCTAGACTAAATTTTAGTTTAAATAATTCTGTTTTTAATTCACCTAATTCTTTTTCCAATTCAGGTGAAGACATTTCTTTTATTTTATTAATTTTCATTATTTTCACCCTCCTCGTGAATTTCTTCTTTCATAACAAATTTTGTTTTTACTGGTAATTTATTGGTTGCTAAGCGAAGTGCTTCTCTTGCTGTTGCCTCTGGCACACCTGCTATTTCAAACATAACTCTACCAGGTTTTACAGCTGCTACCCAGAATTCTGTATTTCCTTTACCTTTACCCATACGAGTTCCAGCTGGTTTTCTTGTAATTGGTTTGTCTGGGAATATTTTAATCCAAACCTTACCATCTCTTCTCATATAACGAGTCATAGCAACTCTGGCAGCTTCAATTTGATTTCCTGTAATTAATCCTGCCTCTACAGCTTGTAATCCAAATTCTCCATTTGAAACAGTAGTTCCTCTTGTTGCTTTTCCTCTATTTCTACCTTTTTGCATTTTTCTATGTTTTGTTCTTTTTGGCATTAATGGCATTATGCTTCTCCTCCTTCCATTTTTTTCGTTGGAAGAACTTCTCCTTTATATATCCAAACTTTTACACCAATTTTTCCATAAGTTGTATTTGCTTCTGCAAATCCATAATCGATATCTGCTCTTAAAGTTTGAAGTGGAATATTTCCTTCTTTATAGAATTCAGTTCTAGCCATATCAGCTCCACCTAATCTTCCAGATACAGCTGTTTTAATTCCTGCAGCTCCAGCTTTCATGGTTTTTTGCATACATTGTTTCATGGCACGTCTGAATGAAATTCTTCTTTCTAGTTGTGAAGCTATATCTTCTGCAACAAGTGTTGCATCTAAACTTGTATTTTTAACTTCAACAACATTTAGGTTTACATCTTTTCCTATTAATTTTTTAATATCTGCTCTTAAGCTTTCAGCACCAGCTCCACCCTTTCCAATTAAAATTCCAGGTTTTGCTGTATAAACATTAACTTTTACCGACTTAGCTGTTCTTTCTATTTCGATATTAGCTATGCCTGCTTCGTATTCTTTTTTCTTTAAAAATTTACGGATTTTTTGGTCTTCTACTAAATAATCTGCAAAATTTTTGTCATCTGCATACCATTTAGAGCTCCAATCTTTGATTATTCCTAATCTCGCTCCTGTTGGGTGTACTTTTTGTCCCATAGATTTATTAGCCTCCTTTATTTAATTTTTATTCGCGTTCCTTCAATACGATAGTTATATGACTTGTTCTTTTTCTAATTCTTACTGCCGAACCTTTTGCAGCTGGTCTAATTCTTTTTAGAGTTGGACCTTGATTCGCATAGATTTCAGAAATATATAATTTATCATGTTTCATTTCATGGTTATTTTCAGCATTTGCTATAGCTGATTTCAAAAGCTTTTCGATAATTTCAGAAGAAGCTTTTGGTGTGAATTTAACAATAGCTAACGCTTCATCCACATTTTTTCCTCTTATTAAATCTGCAACAATCTTTACTTTTCTTGAAGATATTCTTGCATATTTAAGAGTTGCTTGAGCTGTTTTTGTTTCTTCCATTCTAATTATTCTCCTCTCCTATTTTTTCGTAGTTTTCTCTCCCGCATGACCTTTAAAAGTTCTTGTAGGAGCAAATTCACCTAATTTATGACCAATCATTTCTTCTGATATATAAATTGGAACATGCTTTCTTCCGTCATGAACAGCTATTGTATGGCCAACCATTTGTGGGTAAATTGTAGAAGCTCTAGACCATGTCTTGATAACTTCTTTTTTGTTTTCAGCGTTCATAGCTTCAATTCTCTTCATTAATTCAGGAGCTACGAAAGGCACTTTTTTACTTGATCTTGACATAAGCTTTATTTCCTCCTCTTAACTATAAATTTATTTGATTGTTTCTTTTTATTTCTTGTCTTGTATCCAAGAGCTGGTTTACCCCAAGGTGTTAATGGTCCAGCGTGTCCGATTGGTGCTCTACCTTCACCACCACCATGAGGGTGATCGCATGGGTTCATAGCAGATCCTCTAACTTCTGGTGTCCATCCCATATGTCTTTTTCTTCCTGCTTTACCTAATTTTACATTTCCATGGTCACTATTTCCGATAACTCCAATCGTTGCTCTGCAATTTGCTAAAACTAATCTCATTTCTCCAGAAGGTAATCTTACATGAGCATATTTTCCTTCTTTTGCCATTAATTGAGCACTTTGTCCAGCAGCTTTAACAAGTTTTCCTCCTTGACCTGGGTTTAATTCGATATTATGGATTAAAGTACCAACTGGAATGCTATTAATTTCCATGCAGTTTCCTACTTTGATATCAGCTGCTTTTCCAGATACTACTTTGTCTCCGTCTGTTAATCCTTGTGGTGCTAAAATATATGCTTTTTCTCCATCTTCATATTGAATTAATGCAATATTGGCGCTACGGTTTGGATCATATTCGATTCCTAAAACTTCTGCTACCATATCGTCTTTTTTACGTTTAAAATCAATTATTCTATATTTTTGTCTATTTCCTCCACCTTGATGACGTACTGTTATTCTACCATAAGAGTTTCTTCCTGCTTTTTCTTTTTTTACAGTTAATAAAGATTTTTCAGGAGTTTTCTTAGTAATTTCTTTATAATCTAATACTGTCATGTTTCTTCTAGATGGTGTATAGGCATTAAATCTTTTTGTTGCCATTTTAACTTCTCTCCTTTTTTATTTTTTAACGGTCTTTTTTCCTGCTCCGTTTGCAGATAAAATTTATTTTCCGAGTTATTTCTCGTTATTTGCTATTTTTCTTCTTCGCTTTGCTGTTGTTGATATTCTTGTTGATTATCTAAAATTCGATCAGCTATATCATTAATAAGATCGACAGCCTTCTCTAATTGCTTTTGGGTTAGCTGAATTTCTCCGGATTGTATATAAGCTCCAAACATTTTCATCCAAGCTCCGATTTTATCCTCATTTTCTTTTTTGGGTTCCAATCTCATTCTCATTTGCTAACCTCCTAGCTTTTATAATTTTTGTTGAAACAAGATTCCTGTT
>CALXRH010000037.1 GCA_944390625.1 uncultured Clostridia bacterium | reverse complement strand
CAAGTGAAGATTATTACATTACCATGGATCAGCCTACTTATGAAGACAAGAAAAAAGCAGAGATAGAAGCAATTAAGCAAAAACTAGCAGGATATAATGTAGGAACTTTTTTAAAACATTTAAATACAAAATTGACATTTGCTTGGGGAGATGGAACCTATTATGGTCCAATCGAATTAGAAAGACAACCACATCATAAAAAATTATTACATGAATATGTATTAAGATATGGCAAATATAACCAATATTATAAATATATTCCGCAAGCAATGCATTTTGGAATGCTGATTTTTATATTAATCAATGCTTATTCCATTTTAAAAGAAAAAAACTTCAAAAATAATATCAATATCATCTTTATTATAACGATGTGTGGAATCAATGTATTTTTATTAATTTGGGAAAATAGATCCCGCTATGTTTTAACCATATTACCAATTATGCTTCTACTAGAAGTGGATGGTATCAACTATATAAACAATAAAATAAATGAATGGAAGGGAAAGAAAAATGAAAAAAATATCAGTAATCATACCAATGTATTATGAAGAAGAAGTGGCACAAGAATGCTATAAAAGGATGACAGAAATTTTAAGCAAAATAGAAGGATATGAATATGAACTTATCTGTGTTAATGACGGAAGTAAAGATAAAACACTTCCTATATTAGAAGAAATTGCAAAAAACGATTCAAAAGTAAAAGTCATTTCTTTTGCTAGAAATTTTGGACACCAATGTGCAGTAACAGCAGGTTTAAAATATGTAACAGGGGATTGTGCTGTTATCATTGATGCTGACTTACAAGATCCACCAGAATTAATCCCTGAAATGCTTAAACTTTGGGAAGAAGGAAATGAAGTTATCTATGGCAAACGCAAAACCAGAGACGGTGAATCGGTATTTAAATTGCTAACTGCCAAAATGTTTTATAAAACACTAAATGCTCTATCTGATGTTGAAATACCAAAAGATACAGGAGACTTTCGATTAGTTGACAGAAAAGTAGTCGATATTATGAATGCTATGCCAGAACATAACAAATTTTTAAGAGGATTATGGGGATGGATTGGATTTAAACAAATACCATTTGAATATGAAAGAAAAGAACGTTTTGCCGGAAAAACCAAATATCCTTTAAAGAAAATGTTAAAACTTGCATCAGATGGGATTATTGGATTTTCAACTAAGCCACTAAAATTAGTAGGAGCATTAGGAATGCTTGCGATTTTCATTTCCATCGTTATTTTAATTTATTCTTTGGTTTCTTATATATTTGGACTAAACCAATTGACAGCAGGTTGGACATCTATTATGGTAACAGGAACATTCCTTGGCGGTGTACAACTACTTTCCATTTGGATTATGTCAGAATATGTAGGAAGAATTTATGATGAAAGTAAAGCAAGACCACAATATATCATTGAAAAAACAATTAATATAGAAGATACAGAAAAATAGAAAGAAGGGATTGTATATGAAGAAAAAAATATCTGTCATAATTCCGACTTATAATGAAGAAGAATCCTTACCCTTTTTACATGAAAAATTAAATCAAATTATGGAACAAATGCAAGATTATGATTTTGAAGTTTTATTTGTAAATGATGGAAGTAAAGATCAATCACTTGAAATGATAAAAAGTTTTAGGCAAACAGACTTAAGGTATAATTATGTGGATTTTTCTAGAAATTTTGGACAAGAAGTTGCTATGGCAGCCGGGATTGACTATGTAACAGGAGATTGTGCCATTTTTATGGATGCTGACTTGCAAGATCCGCCAGAGTTAATCCCAGAATTAGTCAAACATTGGGAAGAAGGCTATGATGATGTATATGCAAGAAGAAGAACGCGAACCGGAGAAGGTTTTATAAAAAAATTTACCTCCAAAATGTATTACAAAGTTTTGCAAAAAATGACTAATGTAGAAATTCAAAAAGATACAGGAAATTATCGATTAATTGACAGAAGATGTATCAATGCATTAAGAAAAATGACAGAGTCGGAAAGATGCCTAAAAAGTATGTTTAGCTGGATTGGATATAAGAAAAAAGAGGTTTTGTTTGACAGACCACCTAGAGTGGCAGGAAGAACCAAATGGAATTACATGAAACTATTTGATTTAGCAATCAATGGGATTACATCTTTTACGACATCTCCTTTAAGACTTGCTACCTATTTTGCAATTCCTACTTTTGTTTTACTTGGCATATATGCCATTTATGTTATTGCAAAATGTTTGGTAACCCATACCATGGTACAAGCCTTTCAAGCGATTATATTGCTAATATTATTTTTCTCTGGTATTCAAATTTTACTATTTGGAATTATAGGGGAATATTTAGGGAGAATTTTCAATGAAACCAAAAATAGACCTTTATATTTTGTCAATGAATATAATGGGATAAGAGAAGATAATAAGCAACAAGAAAAAATAGATTATAAATAGAAAATGGAAAAAAATGCCATTGAAATAAATTGTTTTTTTATTTATAATAAAAGAGATAGAATTTTTTGGAAAGGGCTAATTTGTTATGAAAAAAATTTTGTGGATGATCATATTTCTATTTTTAATTTTGGCTTTTTGCTTACAGGGAAGTAGTTATGCAGAATATGAAACAGACACCAAAAACACAAAAAGTGGAGAAGTAATCAAACCAACACAGACCATAAAAGATGGAACCTATACGATTTCATCAGCCATGAATCAGAATTTAGTTTTAGATGTCGAAAATAATTCTAGAAGTCAAGGAGCTAATGTACTGATTTGGCAAAAAAATAATCAAAATAATCAAAAATTTAATGTGACTTATTTAAGTGATGGATATTATAAAATGGAAGTTGTAACTTCTGGAAAGTATTTATCTGGGACAAGTACCAATGCTAAAAATGAAGATAATGTAATACAAAGTACCTATGAAGAAAAAGATATACAAAAATGGATTATAAAAGATGCCGGAAATGGTTATTATTACATCATATCTAAAGCAAGTTCCTTATATTTAGATGTATATGGTGCCAATGCAACCAATGGAGCAAATGTACAATTATATGAAGGAAATGCAGGATTAAATCAAAAATTTAAATTTAACAAAGTCAATGTGGTTTCTGGAACACAGACAGTAACAGATGGCACCTATACCATAAGTACAGCCCTAGATTTTAATCAAGTAATCGATGTTCATGGAGCTTCCACAGCCAATCATGCTAATGTAGAAATCTATACAAGAAATAATGGGCAAAACCAAAGATATAAAGTAGAGCATGTGGGAAATGGCTATTATAAAATAGTGGCTATCCACTCAGGAAAAGCATTAACGGTTAAAGATTCATCGATAACAAGAGGAGCTAATGTTGAACAAGAGACTTATGTAGGAATCGATGCGCAAAAGTGGGTAATAAAAGATGCGGGAAATGGCTATTATTATATTATTTCGAAATGTAATGGGCTATACCTAGACTTACAAGGAGGTGTTTCAAACTCAGGAACCAATATAGAAGTATATGATGCTAATTATCAAAACTGGCAAAAATTTAAGTTTTATTCAGTCGATGTTCCAGCTGAAAAAACAATAGAAACAGGAAATTATGTTATAACATCAGCCATGAATTCCAATAAAGTAATTGATGTAGAAGGAGACATCATTGCAGATAGTACCAATATCGACTTATGGGCCAATAATGGAGGCAACAATCAAAAATTTATTATTACATATTTAAATGATGGGTATTATACCATAAAAGCATTTAATTCGAATAAAGTACTTACCGTACAAGGCTCTTCTGCTTTAAATGGAGGTAATGTTGTACAAAACTATTATAGTGGAATGGATTCGCAAAAATGGGCAATTCAAGCAACATCAAATGGTTATTATTATATCATATCTAAATTAAATGGATTTGTTTTAGATATTGAAGGTGCAACCTCCAAAAATGGTGCTAATGTAGAGGTATATGAGAAAAATGGAGGAAATAATCAAAAATTTAAATTTGTAAAAACGGAATTTTCGGCAACCATTCCGAATGGTAAATATGCCATTTTAGCTTCATCCAATACCAATAAAGCAATCGACATAGAATGGGGCTCTACAGAGGATGGAGCAAAAGTTGAAATATGGGATTCAAATGGAGGAAGTAATCAAAGTTTTCATATTGAATATGTAGGAGATGGATGTTATACCATCCAAGCAGCAAATTCACAAAAATTATTAACTGTAAAAAATGGAAAGGTTGTTCAACAACAAGACAACAAAAGTGATGCTCAAAAATGGATTATACAAAAGGCAAATTCAGAAGGATTCTATGCAATCCGCTCAAAAGTGGATGATCGTTACTTAGATATATACTATAATTCTATGCAAAATGGAACTATGATACAAGTATATCCGGGAAATGAAGGAAATTCACAAAGATTTGAGTTAGAAGAACTTAACTACAAGGGAATCGATGTATCGAAATATCAAGGTAATATCGATTGGAGTAAAGCAAAAACCGAGATTGATTTTGCGATGATTCGAGTAGGCTATCGAGGATATGGATCAGGAAGTATTGTTATGGATTCTTATTATAGCCAAAATATTAAAAATGCATTAGCCAATCAGATAAAATGTGGGGTATATTTCTTTACACAAGCAATCAATGAAGCAGAAGCAATTGAAGAAGCAAATTGGGTACTAGATAAAATAAAAGGATATCCTATAACTTATCCAATTGCAATTGACACAGAATGGTCAAGTAGTAGCAAAACAGGAAGAGCAGATGGGCTTTCAAAAGAAGAGAGGACTAAAACGATAAAGGCTTTTTGCCAAACGATAAAAAAGGCAGGATATACACCAATTATTTATGCTGGTAAAGACTGGCTAAATAATCAATTAAATATGGAAGAATTAAAAGAATATGATGTATGGCTTGCTCATTATGTAACAGGGGCACCTGATAAAATATCTGACTATACTGGAAAATATACCATGTGGCAATATACGAGTTCCGGAACTGTACAAGGAATCAATGGTCCTGTAGATATCGATATTTGCTATAAAAAATATAATTAGAAATACGACTAAAAAGGGGAATTTTTAAATGAAAAAAATATATATTGCAATCTTAATGTTTATGATTTTTATATTGGCAATCAATCAAGAAACATATGGGGCATCCACAGAAGAAACAAATGATAAAACAGCTTCTCAAGAAGAAATTGTATTAGAAGGATATTATATGATAAAGTCAGCTTTAGACCCAAATAAAGTTTTAGATATTAATGGGATAGAAAAAGCAAATGAAGATAATATTCAATTGTGGAGTAAAAATCAAGGCTCAAATCAAATTTTTGAATTTATATATAATCAAACAACTAAAACATATGAAATAAAATCTGTTTTGTCTGGAAAAGTAATGGATTTATATAAAGCTGGTAAAACAAATGGCACCAATGTACAACTTTTTAGTCGCGAAAACTCTAATTGGCAAAAATGGGTAATTGATAAAACAACAGATGGATACTATCGTATTAAATCTTATCATAATGGATTATACTTAGATGTTACAGGAAATCAAACAGCCAATGGAACCAATATTGAAGTTTATGAATGGAATGGTGGAAAAAATCAGAAATTTATATTGGAAAAAATAACAATTCCGGAAGGTAAACAAAATGTAGAAAATGGATTTTATCAAATAGCATCAGCCAAAAATACAAGTAAAGTGATTGATATGCTAGATGCTTCAACAAAAGATAAAGGGCTAGCTGGAATATGGCAAACGAACGGAAATGCAAATCAAAGATTTAAAGTAAAATACAATTCCAATGGTTATTATTCCATTGAAAATGTAAATTCTGGCTTATTTTTAGAAGCAGATGGAATCAATGTAAATCAAAGAGCAAAAGATGCAACAACAATGGCACAAAATTGGATTTTAGAAGATGCTGGAGGAGGCGCTTATTATATTGTATCAGGTTGTGATGGCTTATATTTAACATGGGAAGGAAATTCAACTTTAAAAACCTATCCTAAAAATGGAACCAATGCACAAAAATTTAAGTTTTATAAAAAAGCCAATTTAACAGGAACCAAAACAATTGCAGATGGTTATTATACGATAAGCTCAGCATTAAATACGAGTAGAGCCATAGACATAGAAGGAGCATCTATCTATGGAGAAGCAAAAGCAATTCTATGGTCAAAAACTGGTAGAAATAATCAAAAATTTAAATTTACCTATGATGGAAATGGCTACTATACCATAACATCGGCAAAATCCAAAAAAGTTTTAGATGTAGCATGGGCAGGAAAAGAAAATGGAAGCACTCTTCAACAATATTCATCTTCAGGAAATAGTTGGCAAAAATGGATTGTTGAAAAAAATTCGGACGGAACTTATAGTATCATATCTGCTTGCAGTGGTTTATATATAGATATACCAAATAGTAATACCAAAGAAGGAACAAATTTAAATCTATATACTGGAAATGGTGGAAAAAACCAAAAATTTGTATTGGAACCTACCGACGCGGTTGAAGGAACTAAGACCATAGCAAATGGCTATTATAAAATACAAACCAATTTGGATAAGAGTAAAGTTTTAGATATCGGTAATTTTTCTAAAAATGCACATACGGCTGTTGCCTTATGGTCAAGCAATAATGGTTATAACCAAAGATTTAAAATAACCTATCGCGAAAATGGCTTTTATACCATACAAGCTGTCTATTCAGGAAAACTTTTAGATTTAGCAAGTAATGGAACAACCGTAGAACAAGATGATGCAACCTATGAAGAAGAGCAAGAATGGGCAATAAAATCAGATGGCGCAGGTTCTTATTATATTATATCAGCTCATAATGGATTATATTTAGATATAGCAAATCAAACAGCTTCCAATGGAAGTAGTGTAAAGATAAGTCAAAAAACGAATGCAACCAGTCAACACTTTTCCTTTTCAAAAGTAGAGGTAGAAGTAGGTAGCAGAACCATTTCAGATGGAACGTATCAAATTGTTACAAGTTTAGATAATAGTAAAGTTTTAGATATCGAAGGGGCTTCTAATAATTCAGGTGCAAACCTTGATCTTTGGCATAATAATAAACAAGATAACCAAAAATTTAAAGTTTCTTATCAAGGAGATGGTTATTACAAAATTATTGCTGTACATTCCGGTAAAGCTCTTGGCGTAGAAGAAGCAGGAACAGGTTCACTTGTTAATGTAAGACAATATGATAGTTCAGATTCTGTTAATCAAAAATGGATTATAAAATCTTGTGGAAACAATTATTATAATATCATATCTGCTTGCAATGGATTATATTTAGATGTAAACAACGGAGATACTTATGACGGAACTAATGTACAGGTATATGCAAAACAAAACAATAATGGGCAAAAATTTAAATTTGTTGTACCAGTAGAAATTAAATTAGAAACAGGAACCTATGGTTCAAGTGGTCTAAAAATAAAAGGTGATTCAAGAGGACAAGCATTAAGATATTATAAAATAGGAAATGGACCAAATGTATTTTTTGCAACTTTTGCTGTTCATGGTTGGGAAGATTTATATGCTTATGACGGCCAAGCATTAACCCAAGTCGCAGAAGATTTTAAAAATAACTTAATTTCTAGACAAGATGAGAGTTTAGCACAAAAATGGACCATTTACATATTCCCTTCTGTAAACCCTGATGGAGAATATCATGGCTATACACACAATGGACCAGGAAGAACGACTTTATATTCAGCAGCTCCATCTCATAAAGGTATTGACATTAACAGATGCTTTAGTACAGGCTATACAAGAGCAACCAGCAATCGAAATTACAATGGAACAGCGGCCTTCCAAGCATATGAAGCTCAAGCTTTAAGAGATTTTTTACTAAGCCACAGAGCAACAAATGGACAAACCATATTAGTAGACTTACATGGTTGGCTAAATGAAACCATTGGAGACAACGGAATCGGTTCCTATTATCGTAGTCAATATGGAATTAGTAAACATATCGGAACCTATGGAAATGGTTATTTAGTAAATTGGGCAAGAACCAATTTAGGCTATAATGGAAGAACAGCAAGATCTTGCTTAGTAGAATTACCAGAATATAATGCAAATAGTACCAAATATATTAATGCGACAATTAATATGTTAAAAGGAATTATATAAGAAAAGAGGAAAATATATGATAAAAAAAATAGTAATAGGTTTATCGATCCTTATTATTATCTCAATTATTTTCTTTATCGTATTTCATCAAAATCAAAATGGGAGTGAAGAGCAAATATCTTCACTTCCCGTTACTTATGAAGAAGAAAATGAAGAAGAAGTAAACGAACAAACACAAGAACAAATAACGCAGATAATCGAAAACCAAGGACTTAAGGCAGATGAAAATATTTATGAAATAGCAACCGAATATGATGGAAGGGAAGTTGTTGTCATAAAACCAAATATACAATATCAAGTTGCACTAGCAGGTATGCTAAAAAAAGATAAACCTGAATTTTCAGAAATAAATGACTTATTAGAGCAAGCACCAAATCATACCGGTATTTGGATTGAAGAAGAGTCCAGAGAAAAATTTTTAGCGATCTTAAAAAATATAACAAATGCAGAATACCAAATTAACGAAGAAGGCTTTTTAATACAAAATGCAACTTGGAATAGCAACAAATATGACAAACAAATTAAACAAATGCTGTCTGATGAAATGTTACATATATTTACCATCCATTCGGTAACTTATATTGTCGATGAAGTGACAGGCGAAATTCAAGAATATCCTTTTGAAGAGATGGACCCATACACAGAATATGAATATTTTGCATCAGATGATAAAGAAATGTTTATTATCAATACGAATTCTTATGAGAAGGTTGACCAAGAGGAAATTTTGAAAAATATCTTTGAATAATTTGATGAATTGGGGCAGTGTCTCCCAATTCATTTTTTAACCATAAAAGATAAATACGGAATTAAATTCCGAAAAAATCTAAAAAATAATAGACTTTTTTTCAAAAATAAGGTATAATAATAATGAGGTGAAATTAATATGGAAAAATATAAAACCAGAACAATTGAAAAAAGTTTAAATTCTTTAATTGGAAATTGTCCAGTTATCATGATAACTGGACCAAGACAAGTAGGAAAAACAACATTATTAAATCATTTCGTTGTAACATCTAAAGAAAAAATAAATTATGTTTCACTTGATAATTTATTAATCAGAAGTCAGGCTATAGAGGACCCGGAATTATTTTTAAGAACCTATGAACCACCTCTTATTATAGATGAATTTCAATATGCACCAGAGTTATTATCTTATATAAAAATAAAAGTAGATCAAGCAAGAAAAAACGAAATGTTTGGCGATGGAAAAGAAGTAGGAACATTATATTTTTTAACAGGTTCTCAAATATTTCAAACTATGAAAAATGTAAGTGAATCATTGGCTGGTAGAATTGGAATATTAGACCTATATGGTTTTTCAGCAAGAGAATTGGAAAATATAGAAGAACCAATCTTTATCCCCAATATAGAACTTTTAAAAAATAAAGAAAAAGTGAAAATGAAGTCAACAGGGGAAATATTTGAAAGAATTATCAATGGTAGTTATCCAGAATTAAATAATGATAAAGGAATCCAGAGAGAACAATTTTATGAAACTTATATTAGAACGTATCTAGAAAGAGACGTACGACAATTGATTAATATAAAAGATGAAAATAAATTTATTAAGTTTATTTCATCGGTTGCAGCAAGGACAGCTCAAGAATATAATGCACAAGATATAGCAAATGATATAGGTATTGACTCAAAAACAGCAGATGAATGGATTTCTATTTTAAAAAATACAAATTTAATTTATATGCTTTCAGCCTATTCGAATAATAATATAAAAAAGGCTATCAAAAGACCCAAAATTTATTTTATGGATACAGGACTTGCCTGTTATTTAACAGGATATATCAATTATGAAACATTAGAAAAAAGTGCTTATAATGGTGCCATATTTGAAACCTATATTATAAGTGAAATTATAAAATCTTATACGAATAATGGAAAAGACCCAAGAACAAGACTTTATTATTACAGAGATACTAACCAACAAGAAATTGATTTATTGGTATTTTATGATAATACTGTTTATCCGGTAGAAATAAAAAAGAGTGCAAATCCAGGAAATACAGCTATAAAAAATTTTAATGTGGTGAAGAAGTTTGGAACAGAAATTGGTAATGGAACGGTTTTATGTATGATGGAAAATATAATGGCAATTGATGAAAATAATTATTATGTTCCAATTGAATATGTATGATGATGAATAAATTTATAAAAAAATGTAAAAAAAAGCAGGAAAAACTTTTTTTTTGAAGAATAATATATTAGTACATAAAAATCAAATAATATGTACAAAATATTTATATACTTATAGAAAGAGGTGCTTAAAATGCAAATAACAGACGTACGTTTAAGAAAGGTTAATTCAGAAAACAGAATGAAAGCTGTTGCTTCTGTAACATTTGACAATGAATTTGTAGTTCATGATATCAAAGTTATTGAAAGTCAAAATGGATTATTCATCGCTATGCCTAGCAAAAAAACTCCAACAGGAGAATTTAAGGATATAGCTCATCCTATCAACCCAGAAACAAGGGAAAAAATTCAAAATGCTATATTAGAAGCTTACAATGCTCCTGAAGAGGAAGAAGGATCAGCTGAATAATATTTAGTATAATTAATGAAATAGCAAGAAAAACTCTTGCTATTTTTTGTGTTATCATGTAAAATGTATAGCATGTAAAAAAATAGTTCAATATAGGAGTGAGGACTTTGCAAAATAAAATAACAAAATTTCTAGCCTATGACAAAAAAGTTGCTGTTATGTGTATAGATTCTACCAATCTAGTAGAAGAAATAAGAAACATCCATAATTTAACCCCAACAACAACTGTTGCACTAGGAAGGCTAGCAACTGTTGTAGCTATGATGACACATTTAGAATTAAAAGACCAAACAGACAACATAACCGTACAAATCAAAGGAAATGGTCCAATTGGTAGTATGGTTGCCATCAGTCAATTAGCAAGTGCCAAGTTGGCTAATCTAAAGCTTTATGCGGACAACCCTTATGTAGAATTACCATTAAAACCAAATGGAAAAGTAGATGTAGGAGGAGCGGTAGGCCAGCAAGGATATTTAAATATCATCAGGCAAAACACCTTAACAGAAGGGATTTATAAAGCAATTATTCCACTCGTTTCAGGAGAAATTGCAGAAGATTTTACAGAATATTTTGCCAAATCGGAGCAAAAACCGACAGCTTTAGCCCTAGGAGTTTTGGTCAATCAAAATGGCGTAAAAAGAGCAGGTGGATATATCATAAATCCAATGCCAGATGCAACAGATGAGGAAATTACCAAAATAGAAGAGGCAATTCAATCGGCTAAAACAATCTCTGAGATGTTAGAAGAAGGTTTATGTTTAGAAGAAATTGCTAAAATTGTTACAGGAGACAATCAGGTTGAAATTTTAGAACAAGATTTAGATGTTTCTTATCAATGTGATTGTACTAGAGAAAAATTTGAGAGAGGTATTGTATCATTAGGAAAAGAAGAAATTTTAAAAATCATAGAAGAAGATGGCAAAATCGATACAGAATGTCATTTTTGTCATAAAAAATATCGTTTTTCAGAACAAGAGTTAAAAAATTTAATCCATATAGAATCCCATAAAATGGAGTAGAGAAAAAGGAGCCAAAAAATGATAATCGATAAAATAGAAGAATTTTGTTTAAAAATATTAGAAAAAATAGGACTAAAACCGTTGGCCTCTTGGTACAGAAAACATCAAGAAGCCATGCGATATTTAGTATTCGGGGCATTAACAACCATCGTAAATATCATTGTTTATACAATTTTTTCAACATTACTTTTAAGAGGTCTAGCAAACGAATCATTAAGAGTTAATATAAGTGAAGTCATAGCTTTTATTCTATCTGTAATTTTTGCATATATTACGAACAAACGCTATGTATTTGATAGTAAAACAAAAGGTTTTAAAGATTTAGCTAGAGAAATTACATCTTTTTTTAGTTGTAGAATCTTAACAGAAATTATTAGTATCTTAATGATGAATGCAGCAGTATGGTTTAGTATAAATGACATCTTAATGAAAGTAATTTCTAATATCGTTGTTATTATTTTAAATTTTATATTTAGCAAAATTTGGATTTTTAAGGGAACCAAAAGGACCGGACTTAACGGTTCTTAGAACCATTAAGTCCGGTCCCAATGGCACCACCAAAGGCATTTGAAGTGTGCCAAAAAAGAAGGAGGAATCAATATGCAAAAAAAATGGTTTAACAAAACCGTAGAAGAAGTAGAAAAAGAATTATCTACTGACATTAAAACAGGTTTAAGTGAGGCAGAAGTCAACAAAAGGATAGCTGAATATGGATTAAACGAATTAAAAGGAGAAAAGAAAAAATCTTTATTGGTAAAATTCCTAGAACAATTTAAAGATTTTATGATTATTGTTTTAATCATAGCGGCTATTTTATCAGGTGCAATTTCAGTAGCACAAGGAGAAGCTATTACTGACTCCATTATCATTTTAATTGTAGTCATTGTAAATGCTGTCATTGGAGTAGCACAAGAAGCAAAAGCAGAAAAATCTTTAGAAGCATTGCAAGAACTAAGTGGCTATGAAGCAAAAGTTATCAGAAATGGAAAAATGCAAATAATTCCAGCAAAAGAATTAGTACCTGGAGATTTAGTAGTACTAGAAACAGGAGACTATGTCCCAGCAGATTTAAGAATTATAGAAGCCATTAACTTAAAATCACAAGAGGCCTCTTTAACAGGAGAATCTGTACCGGTTGAAAAACAAGCTACTAAAATAGAAGATGAGGAAGTACCAATCGGAGACAGAATCAATATGTTATTTTCTTCTAGTCTTATAACCTATGGTAGAGGAAAAGCAATTGTTGTAGAAACAGCTATGACAACAGAAGTTGGAAAAATTGCTAGTATGTTATCCAGTCAAGAAGAAAAAGAAACACCATTACAACAAAAATTAAATAATTTAGGAAAAACCTTAGGAATTGTCGCTTTAATTATATGTGCAATCATATTTGCAGCAGGTATTATCCAAGGAAAACCTGCGATTTCTACGTTTATGACAGCTGTTAGTTTAGCCGTTGCAGCAATACCAGAAGGTTTGGCTGCTGTTTCGACCATTGTCTTAGCAATTGGTGTACAAAAAATGGTTAAGAAAAATGCCATTGTAAAACACTTGCCAGCAGTTGAAACATTAGGAAGCAGTTCAGTTATCTGTTCTGATAAAACCGGAACTTTAACCCAAAATAAAATGACAGTTCAAAAAATGTTTGTCAATAACCATGTATATGATATGGTAAACATCGATGAAATTACAAAATATGAAAATGCCAACCAAGAAATAAAACTTTTAGTTTATAATGGAATGTTATGTAATGACACCAAAATTAGTGAGGATAATACCCTTACCGGAGATCCAACTGAAACGGCTTTAGTTGATGTTGCTTTAAAATTAGGTTTTACCAAAAATATTTATGAAGAGATGCCAAGAGTAGACGAAGTACCATTTGATTCCGAAAGAAAATTAATGACAACGGTTCATAAAGTAAATAATAAATATATGGTATTTACCAAAGGTGGAATTGATGAATTACTTTCTATTTGTACATCTTATGTAGAAAATGGAAAGCAAAGTTCGGATTTACAAACTTACAAAACAAGAATTGCAGAGGTTAATGAAACCATGGCAAAAGATGCTTTGCGAGTTTTAGGTTTTGCTTATAAAGAATTAGACTACAAACCAAAAACAGAAGAGCTAGAAAAAGATTTAATCTTTGTTGGAATGTATGGAATGATTGACCCACCAAGAGAAGAAGCAAAAGAGGCAGTCGAAAAATGTAAATCAGCTGGGATTAAAACTGTTATGATAACAGGAGATCACAAAATAACAGCAACAGCCATTGCTAAAAAATTAGGAATTCTAGAAAAAGAAGAAGAAGCCATAACTGGTGTAGATTTAGATAAATTATCAGATGAAGAGTTAGAAAAAAATATTAGAAATTACTCAGTTTATGCAAGAGTTGCACCAGAACACAAAGTTCGTATTGTAAAAGCTTGGCAAAAACAAGGAGAAGTTGTTGCCATGACAGGAGATGGGGTAAATGATAGCCCAGCTTTAAAACAAGCAGATATTGGTTGTGCCATGGGAATTGTAGGAACCGATGTTGCCAAAGAAGCAGCAGATGTAATTTTAACAGACGATAATTTTGCAACCGTTGTATCTAGTGTAGAAGAAGGAAGAAGAATTTATGATAATATCTTAAAAGTAATCCAATTCTTACTATCTAGTAACATTGGAGAAATTGTAGTATTACTATTAGCTACCCTTGGTACTTCGCTTTTCTCAAAATGGTTTGGCATTGCCGATATTGCACACCTTGAAATATTATTGCCAATTCATATTTTATGGATTAACTTAATTACTGACTCACTTCCAGCCTTAGCCTTAGCCTTCGACCCAGCAAATGATGGAATTATGGAAAGAAAACCGATTAAATCAAGCAAAGGAATCTTTACGAAATCGATGATTTATAGAATTGTTTACCAAGGTGTAATGGTAGGATTATTAACCTTAGCAGCATTTATGATTGGTTTAGCAACAACCCACGAACCAATTGATGGTTTAACCTTAGATGAAACCAAAATAGAAGTAGGTCAAACTATGGCATTTGTGACATTAGCTTTATCCGAATTAGTACATGTGTTTAATATTCGAGATAATAAAAGATCCGTATTTAAAACCAAGGCATTTAATAATAAAACATTAATTGGAGCCATTTTATTATCAGCAGCATTAATGTTTATTGTACTATTGGTACCAGCCTTAAGACATGTATTTAGTATACCAATTTTACCAGTTGGAAATATTTTAGAAATTATAGGACTAGTATTTGCACCACTTGTTATTGTTGAAATATTTAAATTACTAAAAATAAATTCATTAAGTGATGAAAAATAATTGACTTTTTTTGTGAAAAAGGATATACTACGCTTATCGAAAAAAAGTAAAAATAGGAGAATCTTATGAAGCAAATTATAAAAAAACTACTAATTATCGTAATATACATAGGATTAATAGTAATAGAAACAAAAGCTTATGCGGTAACAGGAACCACAACCAATGAAACAACGCGCTTAAGAAGGGAAGCCTCAACTAGTTCAGATACAATTAGTTTAATTTCGCAAGATACCGACCTAGAAATTACTGGAGAAGAAGGAGAATGGTATCAAGTAACTTATTCAGGCTATACCGGATATATCAGAAAAGATATGTTAGAGGTCCAGGACCAAAATACAACGACAGAAACTACTTCAGAAAATCAACAGACGAGTGGAGAGCAAACAGAAAATGAAACCAATGCAGCAAATGAAGTTCAGCAGAATACAACGCAAACGCCTCAAAATGAAACTTCGCAAAATTCAGTAGAGGCTAACCAAGCCGAACAAAGTCAAGGGGCCACAAGTGAATTAGAAATCGGATATACAGGTAAATTAACAGCAACCTTAGAGCTAAAAATCTTGCCATCCATCAATTCTAGTAATATAGCTACCATTAATGAAAATACAGAATTTACAATAACCGATAAAATCAACAAATGGTGCTATCTTCAAACACAAGAACATGCTGGGTGGGTACTACTAAGTAAAGTAAAAACAACGGTGGAAGAAAGCCCGGTTACGGAAAATCAAGAAGGAGCTGGAACAGAAGAGCAAAATACAGAGACCGAAAATGAAAACCAAACAGAAGAAACAAGTGCACAGGTAAGCTCAGAAAACACAACGGTAACCAAATATGTTTCAGCAGAAACTTTAAATGTAAGAGAAAGCACAGACAATCAGGCAAATATTATTAGTCAACTAGACTTAAATACCAAAGTAACCGTAGTAGAAGTAGTAGATAGTACCTGGTCTAAAATTACAGTAGGTGGAAAAACAGGCTATGTAGCTAGTAAATACTTATCTGATACGGAAACAACCAATTCTTCCAGAAGTGAAGATTTAACAAGAGGAAATTCAGAATCAAATAAGGAATCATCTAGTGGGCAAACGGAAAATTCTAAAACAACTACGACAGCTAGCGAATCTACATCAACAGCAAGTTCTAGCGCAAGAGGGGCTGAAATCGTATCTTATGCTAAACAATATTTAGGTTATAAATATGTATCTGGAGGAACATCGCCATCTACAGGGTTTGATTGTTCAGGATTTACCTATTATGTCTATAAACATTTTGGTATAACTTTAAGCAGAACCTCAACTGCCCAAGCATCCAATGGAATTGCTGTAGAAAAAGCAAATTTGCAAGCAGGAGATTTAGTAATATTTAATAATTCGTCCAATTCGGCAATTGGTCATGTAGGAATCTACATTGGAGAAAATAATTTTATACATGCAGCCAATGAGACGAAAGGAATTGTTACAACATCTTTATTAAATAGTTATTATAAAGCAAGATATGTTTCAGCAAGAAGAGTAATCAATTAGATAAAAAACTTAAAATAAAGGAGGCATATGTTAGAAAACAGAAAGATTTTAACTGCTGTTTTCGGATATATCATAGGAATCATAATGGGGCTATATTGTAAAATCAGTATAGTCCTTTTGTATTTAATTTTCTATGTTTTATATTTGATTTTTAGCAGAAAACAGGAAAAGAAGCAATTTCAATTATTTTCATTTAAAAGATATATTCGATATGTAAAAATTATATTTAATAAACAAGTGATTAAAATCATAATTATTTTTTCAATCATAGCAAATACAATTGTCTTATTTCAAAATAACCGATATGAGAATTTATATAAAAATTTAGAAGGACAAAATTGTAAATTAACAGGTATTGTTATAGCCAAGCAAGAAGATAAATATAAGGTAAAAATAACAATTGGAAAATATAAAAATACATATTTATATATGTATTTAGACCAAGATATAGAACTTGAATATGGAGACCAAATTATTTTTAATGGGACTTTTACAAGCCCTAAAAAACGCTCAAATTATAAGGGATTTGATTATGCAGCATACCTAAAAACCTTAAAAATTCATGGTACCATAAAAGCGGAAAATGTTAAAATAGTGGCTAAAAACAAAGGAAATATATTTGTAAAATATGCCAATCAAATATCTTTCAATATGCAAGAAAAAATTGATACATCTAGTCTTTCTTTCAATCAAAAAGCCATTTTAAAGGGGATTTTGTTAGGAAATATAACAGATATTTCAGATGAAATTTTAAATCAATTTTCAGAAAGTAGTATTCTTCATATTTTATCGGTATCAGGAATGAATATTTCATACATTATACTCATCGTAAATTTTATTTTTAGTAAATGTCTTGGAAAACATTATGCCAAAATCATAACAAGTATTGCTATTTTATTTTATATGGGGATGGTAAATTTTACACCTTCTATTGTAAGAGCAGGAATTACAGGGATTGCTTTTACTTTATCGAATTTCTTTTATCGAAAAAATGATGTATGGCAAAGTTTAGGTTTAGCCTTATTTATCATTTTAATGGATAATCCATTTTTAATTCAAAGTGTAGGACTTCAGCTTTCTTTTGCCGGAACCATTGGAATTTTGATTTTTCAAAAAAATTTAAAAAAATGGGTAAACGATTCTATCGATAGAAAAAACAGAAAAGCAATTCGAAGAAACCAAAAAATACTTAAATGGATTTTAAAACTGGTTCAATCCAAAATAGGAGTGTTTTTATTAGATGCTATTTTAGTTACCATTTCTGCAACAGTGGCTATTATGCCTATTTTATTAATAACTTTTCACAATATTAATGTTACCAGCTTAAGTGTAAGTGTTTTAAGTAGTTTTATTATAGGACCTATTATGGCTTTTGGATTTCTTATTATCATATTTCCAATAAGCCTATTAGAAAACATACTTAAAAATTTATTGAATTTATTGATTGGAATGGTAAAATGGGGAAGTGAGTTACCGTTTCATCAAATTTATTTGATTACACCAAGTATTTTTTTTGTTATCTTTTATTATGGTTTCCTTTTTATTTTAAATTTAATTATAACCATAAAATTAGAAAAAAAGCCGGATATGTTTCAAAAAAGAATAAAAAATTTAATGAATTTATTCAAATATAAAATAAAATCTAAGCAAAAGAAAATTATTTCAATTTTATGTATGATTAGTCTATGTTGTTATTTTATTTCGATGATTCCCAAAAATTTAAAAATTTATTTTGTAGATGTTGGACAAGGAGATTGTACGTTAATTGTAACCCCAAAAAATAAGTCTATCTTAATTGATGGAGGAGGAAGCGATTGGGCAGATTTTGATGTTCGGAGAGAAAACACTCATGCCATATTTATTTGACAGAAAAATTCAAGTAATTGATTATATTATTATTAGCCATTTTGATACAGACCATGTGCGGTCGGACTTTTTTATATTATGGAAAATAGAAAAGTGAAAAATGTAGTGATTAGCAAACAGCCAGAAAATTCGACTAATTTTGAGAAATTTTTAAAAATAGTAAAAGAAAAAAATATAAACGTAAAAGTAGTAAACAAAGGAGATAAAATCTGGATTGAAAAAAAATTATATTTTCATGTACTTTGGCCAGATGAATCTAATTTTATTCAAGAAAATCCATTAAATAATAATGCTCTTGTTTGTATGTTATATTACCAAAAATTTTCTTGTCTTTTTACGGGAGACATAGAAGAGGTGGCAGAAAAAGAAATGATTCAATTGTATGCTGATACAAATTTATTAAAAGCAGATATTTTAAAAGTAGCACATCATGGCTCGAAAACATCTTCTTCGCAGGAATTTTTAGAATTGATAAAGCCTAAAATTGCTTTGATTGGAGTTGGAAAAAATAATTTATTTGGACATCCCAATTCAGAAGTATTAACAAGGTTAAATGATAGGAGGGTTAAAATTTATCGAACCGATGAGGATGGAGAAATTACGGTAATGGTAAATAGGAAAGGAAAGGTTACACTAGAGAAATTTATTAATTAAGAGTTGAACAAATGCGACTAAAAATAGTTGCAAAAATGAAATTATAAAATCATGAATAAAAAGCATATGAATATGCCAAAATATGTAAAAGAGGTGTATCGATATGTGGAAAAAAATAAGTTTTGTCATTGTCATTTTAGTGCTTTTTTCAATAGGTGTAGGACTTTTTATAAATGCCAGAAAGAATGAAACCTTAGAAGAAAATGAAGCCAATTTGATAGAAAACCAAACCGAATTATCCAGCAAATATGTAACAGATGATTGTTTAAATGAATGGACAGATTATAGTTTAACCGTTCAAGAAGAATTGCAAGAAGCCAATCAAAATTTGAATGATGAAAATAGACATTATATTTTAAGGGAAAAAGATAATTTGATTCATGTTTATTATATCAATGAAAAGGAAGAAGAAGTGTTATATCGAGTAACAGAAATTTCTACAAAATATTTAGCAGAAGAAGATGTAAAAGAGCTTGAAGCAGGAATTGATGTATATGGAGTGCAAGAACTAAATCAGTTATTAGAAGATTTTGAATAATGCAAAAATAGGGAGCAAAAGAACTTGGTTCTTTTGCTCCATTAGCACTATTCATTAAAATCCTTACAAATAATATTTTTAGCATACATAATGCCAGAAAACAAAGTCATACCGATAGCAATATAAAATAGATAAATCGTTATATTGGAAAATTCGCCAAAGAATTTAGAAAGTAAAGAAAATACGATAGCAATAAAAAATAAAATAGTAGCAATTTTCCCATACCACTTACTATGAACGGTTACAATATTTTTCTTATAAAGTGTAAAACCAACAATAATCATAATCAATTCTTTTGTGGTTAAAACAACTAAAATCCAAAAGGGAATAATCCCTTTTATGATTAAAGCTGATATGGTACTAATCTGAGTAATTTTATCTGCCAAAGGATCCATCAGTTTACCCCAATCTGTAATTAAATTGTACTTCCTGGCGATTCTTCCATCTAAAATATCAGTGAGACTAGCTATTAAGAAAAAGATAGAAGCAGTTAAATAAAGTTCTTTTAAAATGCAAACAAATATAATTGGTACAAAAATAAGTCTTACTATTGTTAAATAATTTGGTAAATATTTTATATTAAAATTTGGCATAATTCCTCCTTTGTCAATTTTATAAGTAACTTCATATATTAGCAAGTTTCAAAAACTAAATGATTATCTTTTTTGGTAATCGTAATTTTTTGCCCATCTGTAATTTCACCTTTTAAAATTTTCTCTGAAATTTCATCTTCAATATATCTTTGGATGGCACGGCGTAATGGCCTTGCTCCAAATTTTAAGTTGGTTCCTTTCTCTAAAAGGAAGTCTTTGGCATCTTGCGATAATTCCATGGTAATATTTTTATCAGAAAGAGCATTTGCGGTATCTTTTAACATTAAGTCCACAATTTGGATTAATTGTTCCTTTGTTAAGCTATCAAAAACAACAATTTCATCTACTCTGTTTAAAAATTCTGGTCTGAATACTTCTTTTAATCTTTCTTCTATTTTGTATTTATCCACTTCCGATTTTCCAAAACCGATGGAATTATTATTTAAATTAGAACCAGCATTAGATGTCATAATAATAATTGTATTTTCAAAACTTACAGTATTTCCTTGGGCATCGGTTAATCTGCCATCATCTAAAACTTGTAATAAAATATTAAATACATCAGGGTGAGCTTTTTCGATTTCATCTAAAAGGATAATCGAATAAGGATGACGTTTTACTTTATCGGTTAATTGGCCCGCATCATCATATCCTACATAACCTGGAGGAGCGCCAATTAATTTGGCAGTAGAGTTACTTTCCATATATTCGGACATATCAATTCGAATAATCGAATCTTCTTTTCCAAACATTTCAAAACTAAGAGCTTTGGCTAGAGCCGTTTTTCCAACACCTGTAGGTCCAACTAAGATAAAAGATGGGGGACGTTTGGTGGATTTTAAGCCTGCTCGATTTCTACGAATGGCACGAGCAACAGCACTTACAGCTTCTTCTTGACCAATTATTTTTTTGTGTAGATTGATTTCAAGATTTAAAAGTTTTTTGGTTTCTTCTTCGGTTATTTTATTGACAGGAATTTTTGTCCAACTTTCGATAACGCCAGCAATATCTTGCATGGTAAGATTTTTGATTTCCATGGTAGAATTGATTTTATCAATTTCTTCAATTAGGCGACATTCTTCGGTTTTTAAAGTAGCTGCTTTTTGGTAATCTTCTGTGGAGTCTGTTGTAACAGCTTCATCTTTTTGTTCTTGCACTTCTTTTAATTTTTGTCTTAATAATTCTAATCGATATAATTCCTTATTTTCTAAGTTGATTCTGGAACAAGCCTCATCTAAGATATCAATGGCTTTATCTGGTAAAAATCGATCGTGAATATATTTTTCGGACATAATGACTGTTTGCTTGATTACATCAGATGATATTTTTACTTTATGATAATCTTCGTAATATTTTTTGATACCATCTAAGATACCAATGGAATCGGTAATAGATGGTTCTTCAATTAAAACTTGTTGAAATCTACGTTCTAAAGCAGTATCTTTTTCAATATATTTTCGATATTCTTTAATAGTTGTCGTTCCAATTAATTGAATTTGACCATTAGCAAGTGCTGGTTTTAAGATATTGGCAGCATTCATTGAACTATCGCCTTCGCCACCTGCTCCTGCACCAATAATGGAATGAATTTCATCAATCACTAAGATAATGTTTCCATATTGAATACAATCTTCAATAATACCTTTCATTCTTGCTTCAAATTGACCTCTAAATTGTGTTCCTGCAACAACAGATGTCATATCTAACAGGTAAACTTCTTTGTTTAAAAGTTTAGCTGGTACATTTTTGGAAGCGATTTTTAAGGCTAACGCATTTGCAATTGCTGTTTTTCCGACGCCAGGTTCTCCAATTAAACAAGGATTATTTTTAGAACGTCTATTTAAAATTTGAATAAATATTTGAAGCTCTTTGTCACGACCAATTACCATATCAAGCTCATTATTTTGTGCTTTAAAGGTAAGGTTGGTTCCATAAACATCTAAAAATCTTTTTTTCTTATTTTTTGGTTTTTTCTTTTCTGGTTTTACTTTCTTTTTGATATTGGAAGATGTATTATCGTCATTAGAAGCCTGTGCTTGGGGATTGAATAAATTTCCAAAGATTGAACCAAGTGGAATAGCTCCTGCGAAAACTTTTGGTTCGTTTCCATCATAATTGTCATTTTCTTCATTGGCAGGAATAGCACCAAATTCTACACCATCGATATCTCCTAAACTTTCAGAAAGATTTTTAAATAAGCCTTCTAGTTGTTTATTGATATCTGCTGATTGCTGATTTAGTACGGATTGATTTTGTGCTTTTAATATTTCGTCTGTATTAATGCCTTGTTTTTTTGCACAATCTATACATAAGCCTTCCATTTCTCTTTTTCCGTCAGGTGTTATTTTGCTAGAAAAAATAGAGGCTTGATTTTTGTGACACATTGAACATATCATATTGTATTTTTCCTCATTTCTTTTTTTATTTTTGTGATTTTTATATAATTTCACAAATTATATAATACCTTAAAAATCTAAGAAAGTCAATAGATAGACTGTATTTTCAGAAAAAATTCACAAACCAGTTTTTACAAAATATTCATAAAACATTTAAAATTAAATATTGCTATTTGAAAAAATATATAATATAATGCTAATATAAAAGAAAAGGAGGAATCATTATGGCAACCTATATAATAATAGCAGTAATAGCTTATGCAATTGGTAGCATAAATTTTTCAGTCATTATCAGTAGAAAAATGGCAGGATTTGATGTCAGAGAAAAGGGAAGTGGAAATGCAGGAACCACCAATATGCTACGTTCGGTAGGAAAAAGGGCAGCACTTATTACACTTGTATGTGATATTTTAAAAGGAGTCATTGCAGTACTAATTGCCTTTATTGCTGGAAAAATAGCAAAAGAAATAGATGCAGCATTATTGATACAAATAGCTGGAATATTTGTTATACTTCGGACATACTTTTCCTATTTTCTTTGAATTTAAGGGAGGAAAGGGAATAGCTACTTCTTTAGGGGTATTAATGATGATAAATTGGCAAATTGGTCTTATTTGCTTAGTGTTTGCACTTGTTATTATGGCATTTACGAGAATGGTATCAGTAGGTTCGATTGCTGCAGCAATCTTATTTCCCGTATTAACCTTATTTATCCATACCAATTTTATTGTAGAAGCAAATGGAATGAAATATTTTGTATTTAGTGTACTATTAGCAGCATTTGTAATTTTTAACCACAGAGAAAATATTAAAAGAATTGCAAATGGAACCGAAAATAAATTAAGTTTTAAAAATACAAAATAGAAAAAAAGTGAAAGCTAAAAAAGAAAGGAATGAAAATTCATGAAAAACATTGCCATCATAGGAAGTGGAAGTTGGGGAGTAGCTTTGGCTATTCACTTAGCTAAAATGGGACATAACGTAAAAATATGGTCATTTTCAGAAGAGGAGGCAGATTTGATTAACCAGCAAAGAAAATGCAAATTTTTACCGAATGTAAAAATTCCGGAAAATATTGCGTGTTACAATTTTTATAAAGAAGTAATCAAAGGGGCAGACTTAATTTTACAAGTTACACCATCTAAATTTACAAGAAACATCGTAAAAGAATATAAACAATATGTAGATGTTAAAAATCAGCCAATTGTTGTATGTTCCAAAGGAATTGAAAAAGAAACATCACTTACCTTAGATGAAGTAATTTTAGAAGAAATACCAAACGCAAGAATAGGAGCTTTATCAGGGCCAAGTCATGCAGAAGAAGTTTCCATTGCTATTCCAACGGTTCTTGTTATTGCCTCCAAAGATGAAATATTAAAAGAATTGGTGCAAAATACCTTTATGAATGAAACAATGAGAATTTATACATCCAATGATATCAAAGGAGTAGAACTAGGCGGAGCCTTAAAAAATATCATAGCTTTTTGTGCAGGAGTAGCAGCCGGAATTGGATTTGGAGACAATACCTTTGCCGCATTAATTACAAGAGGCCTTGTAGAAATTAGAAAATTAGGGGTTGCTTTAGGAGGAGAAAAAGACACTTTTTATGGCTTAAGTGGTTTAGGAGACTTAATTGTAACCTGTCTTAGCGAGCATTCTAGAAACCGAAAAGCAGGATTTTTAATTGGGCAAGGCAAAACCATAGAAGAAACCAAAAAAGAAGTTGGCATGACAATCGAATCCATTGATAACATAGAAATTGCCAAAGAATTAAGTGATAAGCTACATTTAGAGCTTCCTATCCTAAATACGGTTTATGATATTTTATATCATAATTTAGAACCAAAAAAAGCAGTAGAGCAACTTATGACAAGACAAAAAAAGCAAGAAGATTAAATAGTATAAAATTTGTGGATTGAAGCATACTATAAAAGTAACAGGAAAACAAAGAAAGGAAGGATAAAAATGGATTTTTTTGATAAATTAACCAAAAAAGCAACAGAAACGTATAAGGGAGCAGCTGAAAAAACTGGTAAAATAGCAAAAGAAGCAAAATTAAAAATGAAAATCAATGATAATAAATCAAAAATAAATGACTTATATCAAGAAATCGGAAAAAAAGTGTATCAGAAACATACGGCAAATGAAGAATTATGTATCAAAAAAGATTTAGAAGAAGAATGTGCCAAAATTGATATACTTTCAGCCGAAATTGATACCTATCACAAAGAAATTTTAAATCTTTCGGATGTAAAAGCTTGTATTAACTGTAAAGAAACCATAGACAAAGAAGCTAAGTTTTGCCCAAAATGTGGAACAGAACAACCAGTAGAAGAAATAACCAAAGATGCAATGGAAGTAGAAGTGGTAGATGAAAATATGACTTATACCGAAGGAGAAGACACCCAAACTAAAAATACGCCATCAGAATAAAAATAGAGAACAAAGTGGATTAGTAAGGATAACGCTCAAAAAGATATTTAATAATGTCATTGGCATTTTGCTCTGATATTTTAACAAAAATATCTTGATCCAAACTAATCCACATTTTGATATCAAAAACATCCAAATTGTCCACCAATGTACCGATTAGCTCTGTAATTTCAATCGGATTTTCATATTCTTTTTCCCATTTCAATTTATCTTCGATTTCAAGATTGGTATTATAATATTCACTTAAAAATTTATTTAGTTCTCCTTTTTTTTTACTTTGTAATCTAACACTGGCAAGCATATTATCCTCCAAAATATTGATTAAAATATATTTTTAGTATAATTAAAAAGAAAAAAAATATTCAAAAACCTAGAAATTTACAAAAAAATATGTTATAATCTAACCTTAGAGTAAATTGATTAGTCGCTGGCAAAACGCGAAAGGGTTTGCGAGAGGAAAGTCCGGGCTCCATAGAGCAAAGATGCTAGATAACGTCTAGTGAGGGAAACCTTAAGGAAAGTGCAACAGAAAATAACCGCCATTTATGTTATTTTAAATGGTAAGGATGAAAAGGCGAGGTAAGAGCTCACCGGCTGCAAGGTGACTTGTAGCGTCTGTGTAAACCCCATCTGGAGCAACACCTAAAATGGACAATAACACTTGCTCGGTGGTCCAATCTTGCGTGGCTTGAGCTATCTAGTGATAGGTAGCCTAGATAAATGACTAATTTAAATGACAGAACCCGGCTTACAGATTTACTTTTTTAAGTATGAAATTCAAAAAAATGGAAAGAATAATATTAATAGCTTTGAAAAGAGGCGATGATATTGTTCTTTTTTTATATAATTTTAATAATATTTTTTTTATTAATCCTAATGATAAGATTTACAACGATTGAAATAGAGCTACAAAATATCAGGTATTCGACCGACAAAAAAGAAGGAAGAAACCTAAATCCAGATTATAAAATAGAAATAAAACTATATCTTTTTGAGAAAATCAAATTTTTTAAATTCGATATAACCAAACTGAAAATGGAGAGGTTAAAATTAAAAAAAAGTTTTTATCAATTAGAGCAAAAAATGATCAAAAATACCAATCAATGGGATATAAAAGCATTAAAAGCACTAAAAAATTTACATGTGGAATTAAAAAAAATCAAACTAAAGGTATATCTGGGATTAGAAGATGCAGGTAGCAGTGCGATTTGTGTAGGGATTTTATCCACATTGGTTGCCAATCTTTTAAGAAATGTGATTCCTAAAAATGAGGAAAATTTTTGGCAGATTATTCCGATTTATCAAAATAGAAATTTATTAAATATCAATTTAGATTGTATATTTCGTTTAAAATTGATACATATTATCAATACAATATATTTTATTAAAAAGAAAGGAGAAAATTATGTCAGAACATCCAATAGAAGGACTTATGCTTACAGCCATGAATAGCATAAAAGATATGATTGATGTAAATACCATTATCGGAGAGCCAATACAAGCATCTAATAGTACCGTGATTATTCCCATATCCAAAGTATCTTTTGGTTTTGGAGCAGGTGGTAGTGAATTTAAAGGAGAAACCATAGATGAATACAATAAAAAGGATAAAGATGAGCAAATACAGTACAGATTACCATTTGGAGGCGGAGCTGGTGCTGGTGTTTCCATTCATCCAATTGCATTTTTAGTGGTACAAGCAAATGTGGTAAAACTTTTACCTGTTGACCATATCAATACTTTGGATAAAATTTTAGATTATGTGCCAGATTTAATTGAAAAAGCAAATTGCATGATGAATAAATGTATACAAAATAAAAAAGATTTAGGAGATAAAATTATCAACAATATGAAGAAAAAATGTGAAGAAAAGGGCAAAAATTCGAGTGAAAATAACAATGACACCAAGGTTGAAAAGATAAGAGAAGAAATTAATATTGAAAAAATAGATGAGCAAGAATAATTTATTCTTGCTCAAAATATATGCAGTTCGAGAGAGAAGTTGTAATTGGCTTAGAAGAAATAACTTCTTCATAAGTGCATTCTCCATTTTTTTGATATTTACAATTTTCTGTGCAAGCTATCATGAAATAAACCTCCCCTGATGATAGTAGTATTTGTAGAAATATGTTTTTTATACATTTTTATTACAGTTAACTATGAAAAACAGGATTTATCACGGTTGAATTGGGAACAAAATTTAGAAACCGTACATTGACTACACAAAGGATTTTTAGCTTTACAAGTATATCTTCCGATGCCATATAAATAGATGGTTTACATCTTTATAATCAGCTTTGTCAATTTGTTTTAATAAATCTTGTTCAATTTTGTTAGGGTCTTTTTCTTGAGATAAACCAATTCGATTGGAAATACGTTTGCAGTGAGTATCGACCGCAATACCGTTTCGCAATGCCAAAAACTTCTAGCATAATGACATTGGCACTTTTTCTGCCAACTCCTGCAAGTTTCATTAAACTTTCCATATCTTGCGGTACCTTACCTTCAAATTCGTCTAAAATTTGTCTGGCACATTTTTTAACATTTTTGGCTTTATTTTTATAAAATCCACAAGGATGAATCAAAGCTTCTAATTCTTCTAAAGGGATATTTGCAAAATCTCCTATGGTTTTACATCTTTTAAAAAGTGCTGGAGTTGTTAAATTTACTCGCTCGTCTGTGCATTGAGCAGATAAACAAACAGCAACTACCAGTTGAAATGGTGTTTTAAAATCTAAGCTACATTTTGCTTCTGGATAGGTTTTTCTTAAAATATCAATGAATTCTTTTATGTCGTTTTTTGTCATATTTTTTCCTCCTTCTCTATTATATAGGCAATAAGTAATTTTGTCAAAAGGTAACAATAATCAACAAAAAACATATAATATTAGTAAAGAATTGGAGGTAAATATGAAAGGATTTTTAAAAAAGACATTAGGGGTGTGTTTCATAGGATTAGGTCTTGGAATACTGATGGTATTATTACTTCCAATAACAGGTTGGTTAATTCTAATAGGTCTAGCAGTCATAGCAATTGGTTTTATATGGCTAGCATGTTAAAAAAGGGAGGTACATAGAAAATGACAATAGTAGTAAAGAAAGTTCCAAAAGCATTTAGGGGAATTGTAAAATTTTTATTTAAAATAAAAGATTGAGAGAAAAAAAGAAGGGAGAGGGCTGCTTGTGCGGCTCTTTTGTGCGCTTAAGATAGTATAAAAATGTGAAACAAAAAATAACAAAAACAGTTGACGAAAACCAAAAAAAATGGTATAAATATAAAGTAAGTAAAAAATGGCCCCTTGGTCAAGAGGTTAAGACGTGGCCCTCTCAAGGCCAAATCATGGGTTCGATTCCCGTAGGGGTCACCAACCAAGAAAAGTAACATTAGAGTAGAAAGGAAATCCCTATTCTACTTTATTTATTTTTAGGTAAGGAGGAAAAAAGTTCTAGTAGAGCTTATAAAAATAACCATGGAAAAAGAAAAAGAAAATAATAAAATGATTCGAAAAAAAGTATTTGAAAACCTAATCATAGCGATAGCCATGATGCTATACTTTATATTAATCAATTTTTCCTATCTTAGAATGGAAGAAGATATGTTATTAAAAGGTTTAAAAATAGCAAGTTTAATTGTTTTATTACTTACCATTATCATATTTGAAATTGCCTACCATAAAGATAGTGGCAAAATTGCAATACATGGAATCGAAACATTAATTCTTGCCTTTCATACACTAACCATATGGCATATAGTCAATAAATTAAATATTTCATTTGAAACCTATATATTATTTTCAACTTATGCATTTGCTATTTATTACATATTAAAATCCATATTAATTTATACAAATGAAAAGAGAAAATACTTAAAAAGCCTAAGTGATATTCATGAAATTGTAAGTAAAGAACCAATAAAAAAAGAAGCAAAAAAAAGAGAAAAGAAAGAAAATACTTAAAAATGCTTAATTTTACTGGACTTTAAGAAAAAAATGTGATACAATAAAAGCAATTTTAAAAGTTGGAGGGTAAAATATGAAATTAGTAAATATTGGTTTTGGAAACACAGTTGCAGCAGATAAAATAGTAGCTATTGTGAGCCCTGATTCAGCTCCAATAAAAAGAATGGTACAAGAAGCAAAAGATAATGGTACCGCAATTGATGCCACATTTGGAAGAAAAACAAGAGCAGTTCTTATTATGGATTCAGATCATATTGTACTATCAGCCGTACAAGCAGAGACTGTAGCAGGAAGAATCGATAAAGATATACCAGAAGAATAAAAATACAGTTTAAGGGCAAGAATAAAAATATTTTCAAACCCTTCTAAATTTAAAATTAAGAAAGGAAAGAAATTGTATGATAGTAAAACCAACGGTAAATGAACTTTTAAAACATGCAGAAAATCGATTTGCATTAGTTATTGCAACATCTAAGAGAGCAAGACAAATAGCCAATGGAGATAAAAAATTAACAGATGTTGATGAAGAATCACCAGTAACTCTTGCAGCAAATGAAATCAATGAAGGAAAAGTAGAAATTTACGAAGCAGAAAATCCAAACAACAAAGAAGAAGAGGAAAAAGAAGAAAATTAGTAATAAAGATAGGAGTAAATAAAATGATCGTCATATTATCTGGTGTTGCAGGAGCTGGAAAAGATACCATAAAAAAAGAAATTATAAAAAGGATGGAGTATGTAGAAACCTTACCATCTTATACTTCCAGACCACAAAGAGAAGGAGATATTCCAGGCGAAACCTATAATTTTGTAACAAAACAAGAATTCGAAAATATGATTGAACAAAACGAATTTTATGAATATGATATACATCACAACAACTATTATGGGGTTCCTAGAAAATTACTAAACGAAAAAATGAAAAACGGAAAAGTCATCATAAAAGATGTAGATGTAAATGGAACACAAAACTTAATTAATCTTTTAAAAAATGATACAAGAATTATCACCATATTCTTAAGAGTTCCAAAAGAAGAGCTAGAAAGAAGGTTAAAAGAGAGAATTGAAAAACCTACACCAGAAGAAATTATGTTACGATTAAATCGATTTGACTATGAAGAATCCAAAATTGGATTATATGATTATGTGTTAAAAAACAACGATTTAGAAAAAACGGTGCAAATCATCATGACAATTATCGAAAATGAATTAAAATTACAAAATCCTGAATTTTAAAAGAAAAGGTTAAGAAAGGACCTTTGGATAGGAAAAAATGATAGAAATAGAAGCATTGAAAAAATGTGAAATATGTCCACATAGATGTAAAATCAATCGAACTAACAATCAAATAGGAAGATGTAAATCAAAAGATACTGTAAAAGTTATGACTGCTTCGGTTCATCACTTCGAAGAACCATGCATAAGCGGTAAAAATGGCTCTGGTACAGTATTTTTTTCTAATTGTAATCTAGCATGTGATTTTTGTCAAAACTATGAAATTAGTCAATTAGGAAATGGAAAAGAAATCACAATCGAACGATTAGCAGAAGTATTTTTAGAGCAGCAAACAAAGAAAGTACATAACATCAATTTAGTATCGCCAACTACTTATGCCCTTCAAATAAAAGAAGCTATCAAAATAGCTAAGAAAAAAGGATTAAAAATACCAATCATTTATAATACAAATGGGTATGAAAATAGAACCACCATACAATCATTAAAAGGTTATATTGATGTATATTTACCAGATTTAAAATATGCACAAAATGATTTAGCCAAAAAATATTCGAAAATCAAAAATTATTTTGAAATAGCAACACAAGCCATTCAGGAAATGTATCAGCAAGTTGGCAAAGTAGAATTTGACACAAATGGAATGATACAAAAAGGAGTTATCATCAGACATTTAATACTTCCTAATCATACTGAAAACAGCAAAAAAGTATTAAAATGGATTGCTCAAAATATGCCAAAAGATATAACAGTAAGTATTATGGCACAATATTTTCCAACCTATAAAGCAAAACAAAGCAAAGATATCAATCGAAAAATAACAAAAAATGAATATAAAATAATAGAAAATTACTTATATACTTTAAATTTAGAAAACGGATTTATACAAGAACTAGGCCAAAATGAGGAAAAATATGTTCCAAAATGGCAAATAAATGTATAAATGTAATAAAAATGTAATAATTGTGTAACCAAAAAGTAATAATAAAAATAAGAGATAAGTATTGATTAATTTGAATTTTTGTAGTATAAAAAGAATAGAGTATTTTTATAAATACAAAGGAGGAGAAAAATGGCAGATTTAAATGAGAATCAAAATGGAGTTTTTGGTGGGGTACAATTTAATGGAGATCATAACAACGGTCAAGAAAATACTTCTTACTTTGAAGATACAATTCCAAATGAAAATGCAAGTAATGTATTCGGAAGTTTTGATACATCAAATGTAGGAAGCAACGATGGGGTAATAAATAATTCTATAAATTTTCAACCAATTGAAAAAGACAAAGCAATAACCAAACAAGGATTATGGACCAAAATAAAAGCCTTTTTATTCCAAGAAATAGATTTAAATGCACCAATAAAAATTGAGTTAACTCCATATCAACAAAAAGTTGAGAATGAAATTAATGAATTCTTACATCAAGAAGTTTCTTTTAAAGGAATAGCAAATTTCTTTAAAGGAAAAAAATAAAGTGAGAAAAATGAGGGAACGCAGCCCAAAAAAATATAATTTTAAAATTATATTTTTTTGGGCTGCGTTTCTAAATTCATCTAAATTTTATGTATAAATTTTTCCTTATTTGTCATAATAAAATTATAAAACAATTTTTAAGGAGGAAAAATGAATGAAAGCAACAGGAGTTGTAAGAAGAATAGATGATTTAGGAAGAGTGGTTATTCCCAAGGAAATAAGAAAAACTTTAAGAATAAAAGAAGGAGACCCATTAGAAATTTTTACCGATCGAGAAGGTGGCATTATACTAAAAAAATATTCTCCTATCGGAGAACTTACAGAATTTGCGGCAGGTTATGCGGAAACATTATCCAAAACAACCGGTCATATTGCTTTTATAACAGATAAAGACACGGTTATTGCTGTTTCAGGAGGACCTAAAAAAGAATATTTAGAACAAAATGTAAGTGATGAATTAGAACAATTAATGGAAGACAAAGAAGTCTATACCAGTAAAGACAATAGTGATGTTGCTATGCCAATTACCAAAAACGCAAAAGATGATAAAAAATCAAATGCACAGGTAGTTTATCCAATTATCTCAAATGGAGATACCATTGGAACGGTTATACTTCTTTCGAAAGAAGCAAATACAAAAATGAATGATGTGGAAAAGAAATTGGCTCAATCAGCAGCTACTTTTTTGGGAAGTCAAATGGAAATATAAAAATAAAAAACATATATTTTACTCAGGTTAACAAGAGTTAAAATATATGTTTTTTATAATAAAAACTATTTTTCCAAACAATAATAAACTTTCTTTCCCTTTTTCAAAATCGTATGTTCTACCTCAAAATCTTTATCAGAAAGAACATAAGAAACATCGCTAATTTTTACATCATTTAAACTAATAGCACCTTGTGAAATTAAAGTTTTGGCTTGAGATTTAGAACTGCAAATGCCACATTCTACCATTGCCTCTGTAAGACTACAATATGGATTACTTAATGGAACTCTTGGCATATTTTCTACAGAACCGGTACCTTCAAACAAAGCTTTTGCAGCTTCTTCTGCTTTTTTAGCTTCCTCTTCGCCATGAACAAGTTTCGTAATTTCATAAGCTAAAATCTTTTTCGCTTCATTAATATTTTCATCTTTTAAGGAGGCTAAGCGATTAACCTCTTTCATAGGAAGAAAGGTAAGCATACATCCGACTGTATAAACACTGCTATCTTCAATATTTCTCCAATATTGATAAAATTCATAAGGAGATGTTTTATTGGCATCAAGCCATAAGGCACCTTTTTCGGTTTTTCCCATTTTTTTCCCTTCTTTGGTTGTAAGAAGTTTAAAAGTTAAACCGAAAGAATCATCTTTACCAATTTTTCGAATTAGTTCAACTCCTCCTATTATATTAGACCATTGGTCATTGCCACCCATTTGAAGTTTACATCCATAAGTTTCATATAGATGTAAGAAATCATAAGATTGCATAAGCATATAGCCCATTTCAAAAAAAGTAAGGCCTGCTTCCATTCTATTTTTATAACATTCAGCTGCAAGCATTTTATTAATGGTAAACTTACTTCCAATTTCTCTCATAAAATCAATATAATTTAAATCACATAACCAATCAGCATTATTTACAATAATGGCAGCATTTTCGCCTTCGAAACTAACAAATTTTTCAACTTGCTTTTTTATACATGCAACATTATGTTTAATATCTTCTTTTGTTAACATCTTTCGCATATCTGTTTTACCAGAAGGATCACCAATAATTGCAGTACCTCCACCCATAAGAATAATTGGTTTATGTCCACATCTTTGCATATAGCTGGCAACCATTAAAGAAACAAAATGGCCAACATGCAAGCTATCAGCAGTAGGATCGATTCCTATGTAAAAAGGAACACTCTGTTTAGAAAACATTTCTTTCATTTGCTCTGGATGTGTCATTTGTTCAATATAATTTCTTTCTTGTAAAACATCAAATACATTTTGCATAAAAATATCATTCCTTTCTATATTGTGTGAAATCCTTTATAACAAATGTGGTACCACTCGAAAGGTACCACATGAAAATTATTTAAATAATTTTTTATATCCTTCAAGTCCGTCATAGGTTAGAAAACGGTTTAAATTTTTTTCAGAAATACCAGTAGAAATTGAGATTTGATTTAAAGATGGTACTTCAACACCATTTTTTTCTACAAAATTTTTAAAAGTAGATAATTCGATATTATCTTTTTCTGTACATTTTGGGCATACATAGCCACCACTTGTATAAAAAGCTCCACAACGAGAACATCTAGTTACTTCCATAACAATTCCTCCTATTTTCTTTTAGTATGTTTCGATTAAAAGCATTTTATCACAGTTTGTAAGAAAAATAAACATTTTTTTGAAAAAAATTTCAAAATGTTGATATTTTAGTAAATATGTAGTAAAATAAATATATTGAAAAAATCTAGAGGTGTAAAAATGTTAGAACAATTATTATTTATAACAGTATCGGTTGTCCTTTTTGGAGCCATATTTTTTAAAATGATAAAGAAAAATGAAACAGGATATATTGTTTTACTATTAATTCAAGCACTTGGAATTATAATTGATGGTGCTGGAATTATATTTAGTATTCATACAAATTTATTTTTAAAGGTAATTACCTATATTATGTCTATTATACTACCGATTGTTTTATTAGTTTTAGAATACAGAAATATCGATGTCATCAATTTTATAAAATTTGCACAAGTAAAATTTTATCTTTCAACGGGAAATATGAAAAAAGCCAAAGACATATTATTAACAATTATAGAAAAGAACCCAAATAATTATATTGCTCATAAATATTTGGCTACCCTATATGAAAAAGAGGGTGGAATCAGAAAAGCAATTGATGAATATGTTATATGTATCGAAATAAATAAAAAAGATTATGATTCCTATTATAAAGTAGCATTATTATTAAATGAATTAGAAAAAAAAGATGAAGCAATCGAAATGTTATCGAATTTATTAGAAAAAAAACCAGAATATTATCAAGCCACCATAACATTAGGAGATCTTTTAATAGAAAAAGAAAATTACAAAGAAGCGGTTTCTGTTCTTACAGAAGCTTTAAAATACAATCCTTTCAATTTTGATTTAAATTATGAATTGGGAATTGTATATACTATGTTAAATGACTTCCAAAGTGCAAAAGAATGCTATGAAAAAGCAGCCGAATTAAATAGTTTATATTATAATGCCAAATACAACTTAGCACAAATTGCTTTATTATATAAGGAGTTAGATTCAGCAGAAGAATATTTTAGCCAAACTTTAGAAGATGAAGATTTACAAGCAGACAGTTACTATGAACTTGCTAAAATAAAACTTATGAAAGGTCAAAAAGACTTAGCCATAAAATATGCCAATATTGCAGTAGATATAGAGAGCAAAAGAATATCTGAAAAAATAAAGAAAGAACCATTATTTATACCAATTTTGTCAAAAATATCGATACCATTTAATTTAGAAGAAAAAGAAGAAACAAAATTAACACAAAAAGATCGATTAGCCAAAGAGCATTTAGAAAATACATCAGATATAACGATAAATATGGGATATCAAAATATGAAAAAGAAAAAGCAAAAAGAAAACGAATTAGAAACAGAAAAATCGATACAGGTGGAAAGAGAAAACTAGGCAAAAATTACCAAAGAAAAAATCTGAAAAAATCTAAAAAAATTTAAGTTTCGGTTTTTTGTAACATTTCCATAAAAAACATTAAAAAGAGATAAGTTTTAGACATAAATTAGCCTTAAAATTTATCTCTTTCCTTTTTTGGCATCACTAAATTAACCTATTATTAATA
>CALXRH010000036.1 GCA_944390625.1 uncultured Clostridia bacterium | reverse complement strand
AGCAGTAGAGGAAAAGAAAATTTATCTAAAAAGTTAAACTTAAGTGATTTTAAAACTAAAGGAAAAATTATTTTTGTCGGTACTTGTGAAGAACTAAAAGAAAAAGCAAAAAGTAATGTATATTGCCATATTTTCTGCCATATTTTTAATGGGAGCCATAACGAGTGGTTTTCAAGCAAATGCTGATTTTTCAGTATCCAATTTTGAGACAGTAGTATTAAGAGCAAATGGATTGGCAGAAAGCATTGCAGATTCTTTTATTCTCATCAAACCTATTATGAATACTTTGTTAAACTATGACAAGATAGAAGGTTTTCAAAATCTAATGGTATACTTACTAGAAAATATCTTGTGCTATGTAGGCGTTGTTTGGATTATGTCCAAAATATACCTAAAAGGAGCCATTGGAACAACAATCAATAGCAGTAGAGGAAAAGAAAATTTATCTAAAAAGTTAAACTTAAGTGATTTTAAAACTAAAGGAAAAAGTAGGTCTTATCGATTAAAAGAGAAAAAAATACTGGCTAGAACCCCCATATTTTTAATCCAATGTTTTGTTATGCCAATTGTTTATCCGATTTTAGTATTTCTCATCATGGCATTTTTTACAAATTTTGCCATAAGAGTTGGCGTAGATGCCATTGGCGAGTTTTATGAAAAATTAGAAAGAACATCCGGACAAGCCATTATGATAGCAATTGGACAAGTTTTTTATATGATGAATTTTTGCTCCATTATTGCCATATCCAAAGAAAGTAAAAATGCCATTCTAACCAAATATATTCCCATGAAATTAACCAAGCAATTTCATTTAAAAATTTCACTTGGTATCCTTGTAAATTCTATTTCCAGTATCTTAGTTACCATAGGATATTATGTTTGCACCAAAAATATCATTTATACAGTTATCCTATTTGCTATTCTAATGTTAGTCAATATCATAGGTGAAAAAGTAAAACTTTTCATTGATTTGAAAAATCCACAAATTTCTTGGGATAACGAATATACTATGATGAAACAAAATACAAATGTCATGTATGAATTATTTTATACCTTATTGGTAATAGGAATTTTATGGATAATCAGTGTAGCCATAAAAAACATAGGCTTATACTTAATTTTTGTGTTAGCTATTAGTATTATCATCAATACCATTATCAATGAATATATTTTCAAAAAGCAAGACAAAATTTTTAGAAAGGTATTTTAATGGAAAATAAGATATTTTTAACCCATAGGGAATAAACGCCTTTTAACGAAAACTTAGAAAGGAAAGAAATAAGATGGAAAACGTAGAAATCGGGGTAGCACTAGCAGGGCGGAGGACTACAAGGATTTTCCCACATAGGAGCTTTAAGGGCACTTGAAGACTTAGGAATTAACATAAAATATATAGCAGGGACTAGTACAGGAAGTATGATTGCAAGCCTTTATGCAATGGGATATAACCCAAATGAAATAGAAAAAATCTGTGAAAAAAATTATAAAAATTTATTAAAAATAAGAAAAAGAGTCATTTCAAAAATAGCCATGAATTTTTTACTTCATAAAGAAACAAGAGTAGAAGGAATCATTGATGGAAAAATAATTGCCGATTTTATCAACCAAGCAGCAGAACCAAAAAAAATAGAACTTATGACAGATGTAAAAAAAAGAAAACTTGCCATAGCAACAGTTGATACCAAAACAATGAAAGAATGTATCTTTTTATCCGAGGAAATTAAACAAAAAGATGAGAACATAAATTATATTTGCAATATAGATATAGGAACTGCTGTACGTTCTAGTATGGCGTTTCCGGCGATATTTACCACATCCAATTTTGAAACCTATAATTTTATTGATGGAGGAACAGTAGATAATTTACCAACAAAAGTATTAAAAAATATGGGTGCTCAAAAAACAATAGCGATATCTTTTGATGTTAGCCATTATACACCAAGCAAAAACTTAGAAGGAGTTATCATAAGGACGCTAGATATCTTTTCCCATTCAGATGTAAAAGAAGCACAAAAATTAGCAGATGTTTCAATTGAAATTTGTAATCTAGATACAAGTTTAGTTACCATAAGAGATATTAAGCAAACGATTCAAAATGGTTATCAGGCTGTGATGAATCATAAAGAGAAAATTTTTTTTCATTAGGGACAGGTCATTTCTCATTGGGGACAGACCCTTTCGCGAAAGGGTCTGTCCCCAATGAGAAATGTTATGTAAACATTTTCGGCTAAGGAGGACTAAATGCAAGAAAAACTAAAACGATTATATGAAGAATGTATACAAGAGTTAAAAACGATTCATATCGATGTAACAGATTCTTCTAAAATAGGTGAAATTGATATAAAAATAGCAAAACGAAATGCAAAGAGGTATGGTTGCTGCAAGCAATTAGAACCGGACAAAAAATATTATCATTTGGTAAAAAGAGGATATCGAAGGATAAAAGTATATGATAAATTTTTAAAACATACGATAGAAATATCAAAATGGGTCATGGAACTCGACGATAAAATTATTAAAAATACGATTCTACACGAATTAATCCACTGTATGCCTAATTGTAATAATCATGGAAAAGAATTTAAATTTTATGCCAATTATATTAATGAAAACTTAGGGTATGATATACAAAGACTAGGAAATAAAAAGGAAGATTATAAAAAAAGCAATCTAGAATATAAAGAAAATGACTTAGATTATAAATATATCATACAATGCAGCCAATGTGGACTAATTTATTATAGACAAAGATTAAAAAGAAATTTTTTAAGAGATTATCGATGTGGAAAATGTAAAGGAAAATTGATTATAAAAAAATTTAAATAAACATTTGATTTTTTTTGGTTTTTGTGATATAAACTAGTATATAATAATCGAGCAGTTAAAAACGTAAGTCCAGAGATTTTTGGACCGACGTTTTTTTTAAAGCTAAAAAGGAGGAGAAAATCAATATGATAAAAAGATTATTAAAATCTTTAAAACAATACAAAAAAGAAACTATTTTAACACCAATCTGTATGATATTAGAAGTATTTATGGAAATAGCCATACCATTTTTACTAGCCAAATTAATTGATGAGGGAATCACACAAAGTGACACAAATGTAATTATAAAACTCGGAATCTTGCTTTTAGCAGCAGCATTTTTATCCTTGTTCTTCGGAACACGTGCCGGAAAATTCTCAGCCATCGCATCTTGTGGTTTTGCCAAAAATTTAAGACAGGATATGTATGAAAAAATACAAGATTATTCCTTTTTTAATATAGACAAATTTAGTACTTCCAGCTTAGTTACCAGACTTACAACCGATGTAACCAATGTACAACAAGCTTTTATGATGTTAATCAAAGGTGCTGTAAGAGCACCAATAACGATAATCTTTGCTATGGTTATGTCATTTTTAGTAAACCCCAAAATTGCTTTAATCTTTTTAATTGCAGCACCGATCCTTGGGGTATTATTAATTGTCATTGCAAGAACAGCACATCCTATCTTCCAAAGAGTATTTAATACCTATGATGACTTAAATAATGTAGTCCAAGAAAATGTAAAAGGAATTAGAGTGGTAAAATCTTTTGTAAAAGAAAATGCCGAAATCCAAAAATTTGAAAAAGTATCGGAATCCATTTATAAAGACTTTTCAAAAGCAGAAGCAGTTTTAGCATTTAATAATCCTTTGATGCAATTTATGGTATATACCTGTATTACTTTAATTTCATGGTTTGGAGCAAAATTTATTGTAGGAGGCACCTTAACCACAGGAGAACTTACCAGTTTGATTTCTTATGCGATGCAAATATTATCTAGTTTAATGTTATTATCTATGGTATTTGTTATGGTAACCATGGCAATTGAATCTGCTACTAGAATTGTAGAAGTTTTAGAAGAAGTACCAGATTTGAGAAATCCAGAAAATCCTGTAACAGAAGTAAAAGATGGTTCCATTGAATTTAAAAATGTAGCTTTTAGTTATGTAAAAGAAAATCGTAAATTCTGCCTAAAAAATGTGAATTTAAATATCAAATCAGGTCAAACGATTGGAATTATTGGAGGAACTGGAAGTTCTAAATCGACTTTAGTTCAATTAATTCCAAGATTATATGATGTAACAAAAGGTACGCTAAAAGTTGGTGGCGTAGATGTAAAAGATTATGATATCAAAACACTAAGAGATCAAGTATCCATGGTACTTCAAAAAAATGAATTATTTTCAGGTACCATAAAAGAAAATTTAAGATGGGGAAACGAAAACGCAACAGATGAAGAATTAGTTAGAGCTTGTCAGTTAGCACAAGCAGATGAATTTATCGAAGGATTTCCAAAAAAATATGATACCTATATCGAACAAGGTGGAACCAATGTATCAGGAGGGCAAAAACAAAGACTTTGTATTGCAAGAGCTATTTTAAAGAAGCCAAAAATCTTGATATTAGATGATTCAACCTCTGCTGTTGATACCAAAACAGATAGTTTAATTCGAAAAGCATTTCGAGAAGAAATTCCAAATACCACCAAAATTATCATTGCACAAAGAATTTCATCGGTTCAAGACAGCGACCAAATTATTGTATTAGATAATGGAGAAATCAATGCAGTCGGAACACATGAAGAATTATTAAAAACCAATAACATTTATCAAGAAGTATATTATTCTCAAATAAAAGGAGGTTCAGAAAATGAGTAAAAAGAAATTTGATAAAGCAACTTTACTAAGATTACTAAAAATCATATTCCAAACCTATAAAATCCAATTTTTCATCGTTATGGTACTAGTTGTAATCAGTTCCTTAACCAGTGTAGCAAGTTCCCTTTTTATTCAAACCTTAATTGATGATTACATATCCCCAATGCTTCTTGAGGAAAATCCCGTTTTTACAAGACTTTTTAAAGCATTGGCAACCATGGCTTGTATTTATTTGGTTGGAATTTTAGCCACCTATATTTACAATCGAATGATGGCAAAAATATCCCAAGGAACATTAAAAACAATCCGTGATGAAATGTTTGAAAAAATGCAAAAACTACCAATCAAATATTTTGATACCCATACCCATGGGGACATTATGAGTTACTATACCAATGATGCTGATACCTTAAGAGAATTAATTTCAAGAGGAATGCCTCAAATGGTTAGTATGGCAATTACCATTATCACGACATTTGTTGCCATGATTTATACGAGTCCTTATTTAACGATATTGGTGTTGTTTGGCCTATTTGCTATGTTAAAAGTTACGAAAAATATAGGTGGAAAAAGTAGTACTTATTTTATTAAACAACAAGAATCTATGGCAAAAGCAAATGGTTATATTGAAGAGATGATAAATGGCCAAAAAGTTATCAAAGTATTTTCACACGAAAAGCAAGCAATTGAATCTTTTGAAAAAATCAATGAAGAACTTTGCACAGATAGTACTTTAGCCAACCGCTATTCCAATATTTTAATGCCAGCATTAGCCAATTTAGGAAATATTTTATTTGTTTTGATAGGTGTAGTAGGAGGACTACTTGCCATTAATGGGATAGGAGGCTTAACGGTTGGAGCAATTGCATCTTTCTTAAATTTAAGTAAAAGCTTTACCATGCCAATTACACAACTTTCCAACCAAATTAATACAGTTGTTATGGCAATAGCTGGAGCAAAAAGAATTTTTGCCTTGATGGATGAAGAGCCAGAACAAGATAATGGCTATGTAACTTTAGTTAATGCAAAAAAAGTAAATGGAGAAATACAAGAAGCCAAAAATTACACAGGTATGTGGGCTTGGAAACATCAGCATCATGATGGAAGATTAGAGTATATCGAATTAAAAGGTCATATTGAACTTACCAATGTGGATTTTGGCTATGAACCAGATAAATTAGTTTTACATGATATTAGCCTATATGCTAAACCAGGCCAAAAAATTGCATTTGTTGGAGCAACTGGAGCCGGAAAAACAACGATTACCAATTTATTAAATCGTTTTTATGATATTGAAGATGGAAAAATTAGGTATGATGGAATTAATATCAATAAAATTAAAAAAGAAGATTTAAGAAAATCGCTTGGTATTGTTTTACAAGATGTTAATTTATTTACTGGAACCATTCGAGATAATATCAAATATGGAAATGAAAAGGCAACCAACAAAGAAGTTATCGAAGCTGCCAAACTTGCTAATGCTCATAATTTTATTATGCATTTACCAAAAGGCTATGATACCATGATTGACGGAAATGGTGGTTCTTTATCACAAGGACAAAAACAGCTAATTTCTATTGCTAGAGCAGCGATTGCCAATCCACCTGTTATGATTTTGGATGAGGCAACTTCTAGTATTGATACAAGAACCGAAAAAATTGTTCAAGATGGAATGGATAAATTAATGGAAGGTAGAACCGTTTTTGTCATTGCACATAGACTTTCTACTGTTCGTAATTCGAAGGCTATTATTGTACTAGACCATGGTAGAATTATTGAAAGAGGAGATCATGAAGATTTGATTGCTCAAAAAGGTACTTATTACAGGCTTTATACTGGTGCTTTTGAATTAGAATAAACACGAAAAAACTTTCCGATATGGAAAGTTTTTTTTGCGTGTAAGAAATATTGCATATATTTTACAATTATGTTACATTTTGGAAAATGTATTGCCAAAAGGACGACAGTATGATAAACTGTAATAAATTCAAAAGACAATGTAAAAAAACAATTGTCAAAACTTAAAAATATATAAAAGGAGATTGGTAAAATGGAAAAGATAAGAAAAACACAA
>CALXRH010000035.1 GCA_944390625.1 uncultured Clostridia bacterium | reverse complement strand
CTTCTTTTTGTTTTGAGACTCCATTGCTCTTGCTTTCTTGGCTTGGGCAAGGGCTTTCAGAGACTTTATGTCCCTGTTGTAAACTGCATCACTGAACCAATCGTTCAGCAATGAGTCTACAGACTCATCTGGTTCCGGCGCAGAAGAATCCTGTGGCTCTGTTTCTGGTTTCTTTCGATGAGGAAAGAGGTACCAAAACAGTACTGTGGGGATAAGTCCCCAAAACCAGCCTAATGGTCCAAGAACCATTAAGATGGACCACAGCACTGGCCAAACAATGCTGTGAGCTTTTCCAAACAATTGGGAAAGTGTCATGTAGCTAACTAATATCACAAGGAATGTGTTAACCATCACACTGTTACCAAAATGACTTGGAAATGCTAGGAGTGCGATGCCGTTAAAAACGACAATTACGATGAAGGCTAAAGCCCTCCGGTACATTTTAAGGGTATCCAACATAAGGATCCCTCCTTTCTTTCTTTTTTTTATTTTATGCTAATCGGTCATAGATACCGAGACAATGGGTGTTAATTTATGAGAAAGGGAATGCATAAGGCAATTACCCTGATAATTTAATTATAACATTTTTTTATGAATAAATCAAATTAACACACGACAACGTTACAATCAAGAGTTGAAAAAATCAAAAATTTATGATATCCTATATAAACAAACTAAAATCCTTAAAAGAAAGAAGAAACCAAATGAAAATAAAAGAACTAAGATTATTAAACCTAACCATAAAACAAAACGACCAAATAATTTACCAAGGAAAAACAGAAGATGTACCAAATGACTTAAAAGAGCAAGAATACGAAAAAATTTATTTTCAAGGGGTAGATGTTATCATAGAAATAAAATCAGAAAGGAACCCAAAACATGAACTGGACCAAAGAGCAATCACAGGCGATTTACGAAAAAGGTAGTAATATCCTAGTTGCTGCAGCAGCAGGAAGTGGAAAAACAGCAGTGCTAGTAGAAAGAATTATTAATAAAATCATAAACGAAAAAATAGACATCGACAATCTTCTAGTTGTAACCTTCACCAACGCAGCAGCTGCAGAAATGAGAGAAAGAATCTTAAATGCTATCTATAAAATAATCGATAACGAAGAAGAAAGAGATGCAGAAACCATCCAGCACCTACAAAGACAAATAACCTTACTAAACAAAGCAAGTATTTGTACAATCGATTCCTTCTGTTTAGATGTTATCAGAAACAATTTTTTCGAAATTGAAATTTCGCCTAATTTTCGAATAGCAGACACAGCTGAAATCGATTTATTAAAACAAGAAGTCTTAGAAATACTATTTGAAGAAAAATACGAAAATCACGATGGAGACTTTGAAAAATTGCTCCAAACCTATACATCTTACAGAGACGATACACCCCTAAAAGATTTAATTTTAAAAATTTATACCTATATTGAATCTAACCCATTTCCTCTAGAATGGCTAGATAGGCAAATAGAAAAATTTAATCGAAAAGACATGAAACAAGATTTTTCTAATACGGTTTGGGGCAAGATTTTACTAGAGAGTATGAAAGAAGAATTAGAAGACAACTTAAATAAGTTAAAAGCGGAAGAAAAAAGATTATCAGTAGAGCAAGAATTAGAAGCCTATGAGAAAGTAATGGCATCTGACATACAACAATTGGAAACCATATATGCCAACTTGGAAAATTGGGATAAAGCTTATCTTTTAGCAAATCAGGTGGAATTTTTAAAATGGCCATCTGCTCGAAAAATAACCAATCCAGAAAAAGACAATGCCAAAAAAATAAGAGACAAAGTAAAAAAGAATTTTACCGAAAAAAGGGACAAAATCTTTACCTCCCATTCAGAAGAAGCCAATATGGATTTACAAGAAATGTACGAAATACTGGTAAAACTAAAAAAACTAATCATCGATTTTGATGAAGAATTTAAAAAAAGTAAAAAAGAAAAAAACATAGTAGATTTTAGCGACATTGAACATCTTGCATTAAAAATCTTAATAAAAGAGAATCATGGAAAAATCGAAAGTTCTGCCATTGCCAAAAAATATCAAGAAAAATTTACAGAAATAGCCATAGATGAATACCAAGATAGTAATTTAGTACAAGAATATATTTTAACAGCTATCTCTAAAGGAAATAACATCTTTATGGTAGGAGACGTTAAACAAAGTATTTATAAATTCAGACAAGCTATGCCAGATTTATTTTTAAGCAAATATCGAGATTATGGCGAAAGTGTAGCCAATGAAAAAGGCTTAAAAATCAAACTATTTAAAAACTTTCGAAGTAGAGAAAATGTACTGGGAATTACCAATTTATTATTCCAAAACATTATGGGAAGTAAGATAGGAGAAATTGACTATACAGAAGAAGAATACTTAAATTTAGGCGCATCTTATCCAGAAAGCAAAGAAGATTTAATTTCAGAAATTGACATTTTAGATCCCGCAGAAGAAGAAACAGCATTAGATGAAACCGCAAGCGAAAAAGCAGAAGAAGACCAAGAAGAACAAGAAAAAATAGAAGATATAGAACTAGAAGCCAAATATGTGGCAAAAAAAATTCGAGGTTTATTAGATAGTGGTTTTCAAGTATATGACCGAAAACAAGAAAACTTCCGAAAAATCGAATACAAGGATATTGTCATTTTACTACGTTCTACTAAAAATAAAGCCAATATTTTCGAAAAAGAACTTACCCAGCAAAATATCAATGTGTATTCTGATACTTCTTCCGAATACTTAGAATCATACGAAATACAAGTAATTATGGATTTATTAAAAATCATCGATAATCCATATCAAGATATTCCACTTGTTCACATTATGTTATCCAGTATCGGAATGTTTACCAATGATGATTTGCTAGAAATAAGGCTATGTGGTGGGCAAGATGATTTTTACACAGCTGTGTTAAAAGCAAGGCTTTCTGTAAAAGAAGAATTAAGAGAAAAAATAGAAAACTTTTTAGATAAAATCGAAAATTTTCGTAAGAAAAATCAAATTTTAGATTTAGATGAACTGATTTGGACCATTTATGAAGAAACTGGATTTTTAAATTATGTAGCTCTTATGCCAAATGGAAACCTGCGCGTAGCTAATTTAAAAATGCTTTTTGAAAGGGCTAAACAATATGAAAGTGCTTCTTTTAAAGGTTTATTCAACTTTATCAATTTTCTAGAAAAAATTAAATTAGGAAGCGGAGACCTAGGAGCAGCTAAACTGATTGGAGAAAACGAAAATGTAGTACGAATTATGAGTATTCATAAAAGCAAAGGGTTAGAATTTCCTATTGTATTTTTAGTAGGAACTGGCTCAAAGTTTAATATGCAAGACTTAAATGCCGATATTTTATTACACCAAGACCTTGGAATTGGTGTAAAATATATCGATTATGATAAACAAATCAAATATGATACTATCTCCAAATTAGCTTTAAAAGAAAAGCTATTAGAAGAAAACCTATCTGAAGAAATGCGTATCTTATATGTTGCCTTAACAAGGGCCAAAGAAAAACTTTATATAACAGGAATTCAAAAAGATTTTGAAAAAGAAAAAGAAAGAATGCAAGAATTGGTAGAGATTTACAAAAAAGAAAATGGGAAAATCAACCCGATTTTATTAAAAAAATATAAAAAATATATGGATTGGATTTTGCTAGTTTATTTTTATCAAACAGAACAGGCAAAAAAATATTTGAAACTTACCGTTTGGAAAAAGCAAGATGTGATAAAAGATTTTAAAACAGAAGAAAAGCAAGAAATAGATTTTTTAAAACAATTAGAAGAAAATTCGAAAAATATCAAAGAAGAAGAGATTTTAAGATTAAAAAATCAATTGGTATTTGAATATCCTTATCAAGATTTGATCAAAATACCAACAAAAGAATCGGTTACCAATATTGCGCATAAACAAATTAGGCAACAAACCTATTCTTTAAAACGCGAAGAAGAATCAAGTCAAGAGCCTATCACACCAGAGCAAGAAAACGAAGAATTAGAATTTCCAAAACCTAAATTTTTAATCGGAACAGAAGAAGAAAAAATAACGCCAGCCCAAAGAGGAACTTTAATTCATTTATGTATGAAGAATTTACCATTTGGAAAAGACTATAACCTACAAGAAGTAAAAGATTTCATTGAAGAACTAAAAGATAAAGAAATAATAACACAAAAAGAACAAGAGGCTATTAATCCCTATGTTATATTAAAATTTACAAAATCGAATATATGGGAAGAACTAAAAGAGGCCAAAGAATATCATAAGGAAGAACCTTTTTATAGCAACATACCGGCTAAAGAGGTAATGGAAACAACAGCAGACGAAAATATATTGGTACAAGGAATGATCGATTTATACTATATTAACAAAAAGGATGAATTAGTACTTTTAGATTATAAAACAGATTTTATCCCCCAAGGAGCGGAAGAAAAAGAGAAACAAATTTTAGTAAATAGACATAAAGCACAGTTAATGTTATACAAAGAAGCTTTAGAAAATGCGTTAAATAGAAAAGTGGATAAAGTGTATATTTATTTTACCAGTTTAGGAAAAGAAATTGAAATTTATTCTTAAGTTAAACCAATATAATATAAAAAAAGCTAATATAGAAATTCTATCAAAAATTAAAAATTTATAAAAAGGAGAAGAGAGTTTATGGAAAAAATAACAGATCATATTAAGTATATTGGTGTAAATGACAAGGATTTAGACTTATTTGAAAGTCAATATGTCATTCCCAATGGAATATCTTACAATTCGTATTTAATTCAAGATGAAAAAAATGTTGTAATGGATACAGTAGACAAAAGAAAAACAGAGGAATGGATGAAAAATTTAGAAGAAGCTTTAGCAGGCGAAACCGTGGATTATTTAGTTATTTCACACTTAGAACCAGACCATTCTTCCAATATTGCCTTACTTTGTGAAAAATATCCAAACATGAAACTAATCGGAAACAATAAAACATTTGCATTTTTACCGCAATTTTTCGATATTCCAAATTTAGCAGAAAGAAAAATAGAAGTAAAAGAAGGAGATGAAATTTCTACCGGAACGCATGTATTAAAATTTTATATGGCACCAATGGTACATTGGCCAGAAGTAATGGTGACTTATGAGGAAAAAAATCAAATTTTATTCACGGCAGATGGTTTTGGAAAATTTGGAGCTTTAGATGTAGAAGAAGAATGGGATTGTGAAGCAAGAAGATATTATTTTAATATTGTTGGAAAATATGGTGTGCAAGTACAAGCATTATTAAAAAAAGCAGCAAATTTAAATATCAAAATGATTTGTCCTTTACATGGACCAATTTTAAAAGAAAATTTAGCATATTATATTAACAAATACGATATTTGGAGTAAATATGAACCAGAAGAGGATGGGGTATTGATTGCTTATGCCTCTATTTATGGAAATACTGCAGAGGCAGCAAGAAAATTAGCTGAAATCTTAAAGAAAAAGGGTGCTAAAAAGGTAGTACTTTCTGATTTAGCAAGAGAAGATATGGCAGAATGTATCGAAGATGCTTTTCGCTATGATAAAATCGTACTAGCAGCTTCTAGTTACAATGCAGGTGTATTTCCTCCTATGGAGCAATTTTTAAAGTTAATTAAAGCCAAGAATTATCAAAACAGAAAAATTGCCATAATCGAAAATGGCACTTGGGCACCATCAGCTGCTAAAACGATGATAGAAATTATAAGTGAAATGAAAAATATCACGCAAATTCAGCCACAAGTCACCATCAAGACAACAGCAAACGAAGAAAATATAAAGGAATTAGAAGTTTTAGCAGAGAATTTATTAAAATAAAAAATAGGTAGGAGGCAAGAAATGTTCAAATTACACTCTGATTATAAGCCAACAGGAGATCAACCGCAAGCAATTCAATATTTATCGAGTGGAATCAAAAAGGGGAAAAAATTTCAAACACTATTAGGCGTTACTGGTTCACGGAAAAACTTTTACGATGGCAAACATTATAGAGCAAACCCAAAAACCCACTTTAGTATTAGCACATAATAAAACATTGGCAGGTCAACTATATTCGGAATTTAAAGAATTTTTCCCGGAAAATCGTGTGGAATATTTTGTTTCATACTATGATTATTATCAACCAGAAAGTTATATCGCTAGATCTGATACTTATATTGAAAAAGATGCTTCGATCAATGATGAAATTGATAAACTTCGTCATTCTGCAACTTTATCATTGTTTGAAACAAGAGATGTTATTGTAGTTGCCTCTGTATCCTGTATTTATGGTTTGGGTGACCCAATCGATTACCAAGAAATGATGTTATCTTTAAGGCCTGGACAAACCAAGGCAAGAGATGCCATTATGAAAAAACTAATTACTATGCAATATGCAAGAAACGAAATCGACTTTAAAAGGGGAACCTTTCGAGCCAAAGGTGACATCTTAGAAATTTATCCATCTTCGCAAAGTGAGGCAGCGATTCGAGTAGAATTTTGGGGAGACGAGATTGAAAAAATATCGGAAATCAACCCTTTAACCGGTAAGCCAATTGGAACCAGAAATCATGTATTAATACCACCAGCTTCCCAATATGTAACAAGTAAAGACAAAATGGAAAGAGCCATTGTAACCATCGAACAAGAATTAGAAGAGAGAATCGAGTATTTTAAATCACAAAACAAATTAATCGAAGCACAACGTATAGAAGAAAGAACAAATTTTGATATAGAGATGATGAAAGAAACAGGGTTTTGCCAAGGAATTGAAAATTACTCCAGGCATATGAGTGGAAGGCCAGCAGGCTCACCACCTTATACCTTATTTGACTATTTTCCAAAAGATTATTTATTGTTAATTGATGAATCACATGCGACCATTCCACAAGTTCGAGCCATGTATAATGGAGACAAATCGAGAAAAGATTCACTTGTGAATTATGGATTTAGGCTTCCATCAGCCTATGACAATCGACCTCTTAAATTTAATGAATTTGAAGAAAGAATCAATCAAGCCATTTTTGTGAGTGCTACACCGGCTGATTACGAAAAAGAACATAGCAAAGGAAATGTAGTAGAACAAATTATACGACCAACAGGATTACTAGATCCAAAAATCAAAGTAAAACCAGTGACCAATCAAATTGATGATTTGTTAGAACAAATTAGAATTCGAGTAGAAAAAAAGGAAAGAGTTTTGGTTACAACATTAACTAAGAAAATGGCAGAAGATTTAACAGAATACTTAAAAAGTTTAGAGGTAAAAGTAAATTATATGCACTCTGATACCAAAGCATTAGAAAGAATGGAAATTATAAGAAACTTAAGACTAGGAGAATTTGATGTTTTAGTTGGAATAAACCTATTAAGAGAGGGGCTAGACATTCCAGAGGTATCCTTAGTTGCTATTTTAGATGCTGACAAAGAAGGCTTTTTACGTTCAGAACGTTCCTTAATCCAAACAATTGGAAGAGCAGCCCGTAACACAGATGGAACGGTCATTATGTATGCTGATGAACTTACGGAATCGATGGAAAAAGCTATAACAGAAACAAACAGAAGACGCAAGATTCAAACCGAATATAATGAAAAACATGGTATTATACCAAAAACCATCCATAAATCGGTAAGAGATGCAATAAAAGCCATCCAAACAGAAGATATTGAAGTAGAATTTAAATCTGAAAAAGATGAAAACATAAAAGACACCATAAACAGATTAACAGACCAAATGTTAGAACATGCCAGCAAAATGGAATTTGAAAAAGCAGCAGAATTAAGAGATAAAATAAAAGAGTTAGAAAAATTAATGCGATTTTTTTTCATTGGGGACAGACCCTTTTGCAAAAGGGTCTGTCCCCAATGAAAAATTTAGATATATTTTTCGATTTCGTTCCAAACATCTTCTGTATAAATTTTCTTTTCTGATGAAAAAGGAAGCATGGTAGCATCCAATAAAGGATTTATTTCTTTTTGTAAGGTTTTTGCTTGATTCATCACTTTAGTAGGTGCGATTTTATCTGCCTTATTGGCAATTAAAATAAAAGGCTTTTGAGAACGAATGATATAATCATACATTAGTCTATCATTATTGGTTGGAGCATGCCTAATATCGATTAAAAAAACAATCAAAGAAATTTTAGTTCGATGAAATAGATATTCTTCAATAAATTGACCAACTTGAGCTTGCTGAGTTTTTGACATTTTACTATAGCCATAGCCTGGAAGGTCTACTAAATAAAATTTTTCGTCGATATTATAAAAATTAATTTGTCTTGTTTTTCCAGGCTCTGAACTAGTACGAGCTAATTTTTTTCGATTGACCATGGTATTAATAAAACTAGATTTGCCTACATTGGATTTACCCACTAAAACAATTTCTGGTAAATCGTTTTGTGGATATTGTTTTGGACTAACTGCTGAAATTTCAAATTTTGGATTTTTTACTAGCATTATTTTCGATACCTTTCTTTTTCTTTAATCTTTTTTACAAATTTTTTCTAATCCACCCATATAAGGTCTAAGAACTTCTGGAACCACAACACTTCCATCTGGTTGATAATTATTTTCCATAACAGCGATTAACATTCTAGGAGG
>CALXRH010000034.1 GCA_944390625.1 uncultured Clostridia bacterium | reverse complement strand
TGAGTCTGTAGACTCATTGCTGAACGATTGGTTCAGTGATGCAGTTTACAACAGGGACATAAAGTCTCTGAAAGCCCTTGCCCAAGCCAAGAAAGCAAGAGCAATGGAGTCTCAAAACAAAAAGAAGACTCCTAAGGCGAGTATTACTCGCCACGCTCGGGTTCCTTTTGTTCGGATTCCCATCCCTCTCTATACCTATACGATTACCGCTAAAGGTATCATTAGGCACTGGGGGTTGGGTCTCCACGGAAGGGATCCTGAGGAGTGGAGTAATATCAAGAATCTTGATATTACAGGAACCACCCTTGCCTCTATCTTGGGGGCTTCGACACTCTGCTTTCAGAGCAACAAGCTCGGAGAGCTCGAGTATCGCAAATGGCGTTTTATTCCTAATGAGATAGCTCGTCTCATCGAGGATTATTATGCCAACAGATAACTGGTCTCCTTGACCAGTTATTTGTTTATTTAAGATAAATTTACATTTTCAAGATCTCTCTTGCCAAACTCTCATTAATCCCCTTAACTTCCATCAGTTCTTCCAAACTTGCCTCTTTTATTTTCTCCACACTTCCAAACTTCTTAAGCAAAGCCCTTTTCTTAGTCTCACCGATTCCCTTAATCTCATCTAGCTCCGACTTAGTAACTTCCTTATCCCTAAGCTTCCTATGATAAGTAATAGCTGTATCATGTACCGTATCTTGAAATAAAGTAATCAAATTAAATAAATTTTCTGAAATTTCAATTTCCTGTCTATCTTCATCTAGCAAAGCCCTTGTCTGGTGTTTATCGTTTTTTACCATACCAAAAATTTTAATATCTACACCATACTGATCCACTGCTTTTCTAACTGCTCGAATTTGTGTAATTCCACCATCAGCAAAAATCGCATCTGGCAATCTTCCAAAACCTTTATCTTGTGGATTTTCTACGGAATGTGCCAATCTTCTTGTTATTACTTCTTCCATACATCTTGGGTCATCTTGTCCAAAAACGGTTTTAATTTTAAATCTTCTCGATAAACTCTTTTTAATTACTCCATCTTCCATTACACACATGGCAGCTACCATAAATTCACCAGAAAGATTGGATATATCATAAGTTTCTATTTTTCTTGGCAATTTGTCCATTTTCAATTTTTCTTTTAGCTCTAATAAAATCGCATTTTGTGTTTTTTCTTTATTTTCTAAAGTTACCTTACTATTTTTTTCAGCCATCTCCACAAATCTTAATTTTCCGCCTCTTTTGGTACTATGAATCGTAACTTTATGAGTCGTTTTACTACTTAACCATTCTTCTAATGCTTTTTCATCTTCTAATTCTTCTCTTATCATGATTTTATTAGGCAAACTCATACTATCCATATAATATTGTTTGATAAAACCAGATATAATCTCACTGTCTTCCATATCACCAAGATTATCAAAAAAGTAATGTTCCCTTCCTATCATTTTGCTACCACGCACAAAAAAGATTTCAATACATACTTCTAATTCAGATTTTGCCATTCCTATGACATCAATATTGTTTTCAGAAATATTGGAAACTTTTTGTTTTTGAGAAGCTGTTTCAATGGCTACCATTCTATCTCTTATATAAGCTGCTTCTTCAAAATTTAGTTTTTTTGACTCTTCTTTCATTTGTTCTTTTAGTTCTTTTAAAATCTTATCTGTTTTTCCTTCTAGTAAATCGATAATTTCATCAATCTGTTTTCTGTAATCTTCTTTGCTAATATTTCCAATACAAGGAGCTAAACATCTTTTAATATGATAATTTAAGCATGCTCTAGTATTGGATTTAAAATTCCTACATTGTCTAATTTTATATTTTTGTTTAATAAAATTAACCATCTCCTTTGCAGCACCAGGATTGGCATAAGGACCAAAATATTTGGATCCATCATTTACAACTCTTCTGGTTATCATAACATTAGGAAAATCAGACTTCACATCAATTTTAATATAAGGATAACTTTTATCATCTTTTAATAAAACATTATATTTGGGTCTGTTTTCCTTGATAAGATTACATTCCAAAATTAATGCTTCTGCTTCATTACTAACAACGATATATTCAAAATGGTCTATTAAAGAAACCATTTTTAAAATTCTCTCTGTTTTATTTGTTTTTCTAAAATAAGAACTAACCCTATTTTTTAAATTAACAGCCTTGCCAACATAGATAATCTTGTCATCTTTGTCTTTCATCAGGTATACTCCTGGCTCTTTTGGCAACTTTTTTAGTTCCTCTTCTATATTAAACATACTCTCTCCTTTACATAATATTTCTCATTGGGGACAGACCCTTTCGCAAAAGGGTCTGTCCCTTTTGTGAAAGGGTCTGTCCCCAATGAGAAAAAATCACCCAATTTTTCCTACATAAGGCAAATTTCTGTACCTTTGATTATAATCCATTCCAAATCCAACTACAAATTCATCTGGAATTGAAAAACCAATATAATCCACATCTAGTTCTACAATTCGTCTAGACGGTTTACTAAGCAATGTACAAATTTTTGTACTTTTGGGATTTAATTTTTTAATATATTCTTTCAAATACTCTAAAGTTCTACCCGTATCGATTATATCCTCTACAATAATAATATTTTTCCCCTCAAGCTTTCCTATTAAATCCTGTGTTAACTTTATTTTTCCTGTACTTTTATCTCCTTCATAGCTTTCCACTTGGATAAATTCAAATTCTACATTGTTTTTGATTCTCTTAGCAAGTTCTACCATAAAGGTTGCAGCTCCCTTTAATACGCCAATAAATACGATATCTTCTTCTTTATAATCTTTCATAATTTCTCTTGCTAGTTCATCTAATCGATTTTCTATTTTTGCTTCATTGATTAATATACTTACTTTTTCCATTTTTTTACCCCTTCATTCTTAATACCCTTATTATAGCAACATTTGCTTTTTTTGCAAATAGTTTTTTATGAATTTTTTTATGAAAATACTTGCAACATTTTTAAAGTTATTATAATATACTATATAAATTGAAAGTAAAAAAATTTTTAAGAAAGGAGTTTATTTTTAAGCGCCAGGACATATTGTTATTTATGTTGACGAGGTCTAAGGTTTATCGAAATATTCGGCGGATACCTTAGTGGTACATACTTTACCATAGATTTAGTAAAAAAATAATGGTGACATTATAACAGAGGCTAAATCAAAGTATTACTTTCAATTCCAATATAAAAATTAGATTTCTTGAAATGGCAAAATCTAATTTTTTCATTAAAAAAATAAAAAAGGAGAGATTTTTATGTGTGGAATTGTTGGGTATATAGGATTTCAAAAAGCAAGTCCTATTCTTTTAGCTGGATTATCCAAACTAGAATACAGAGGTTATGATTCAGCAGGAATGGCAACGATAGAAGGAGCTAACATTAAAATTGTAAAAGATAAAGGTCGTGTAGAAAATCTTTATCATTTAGACGAAACCAAAAAATTAGAAGGTTCGATCGGTATCGCTCATACTAGGTGGGCAACTCACGGAATCCCTTCTAAAATCAATTCTCATCCTCATGCAGATAATTCTAATTCTTTTTGTGTGGTTCACAATGGTATTATCGAAAATTACTTAGAACTTCGAGCTTTTTTAGAGGAGAAAGGGTATCACTTTGTATCAGATACAGATACTGAAGTTGTACCAAATTTAATTCATTATTATTATGAAAAAGATTTGCAAGATGATGACTTGAGAGTTTTAAGAGCTGTAAAACAAGTTTGTAACCAACTGATTGGTAGTTTTTCTTTCGAAATATTATCAACTCATATACCGGATCACATGATTGTTGTAAGAAAAGATAGCCCTTTAGTAATTGGTAAAGGAGAAGGAGAAAATTATATTGCTTCTGATATTCCCGCTATTTTAAGTTATACCAAAGATTTTTACTTATTAGAAAATTTTGAATATGTTGTTCTGTCAAAAGACCATATCGAATTTTATGACCAAGATTTAAATAAAATCCAAAAACATACGACTACCATAACTTGGGATGCTATGGCTGCTGATAAATTAGGATTTGATGATTATATGTTAAAAGAAATTATGGAGCAACCTACCAGTATTCGTGAAACAATCGGTTCTAGGTTAGATACCAATACCTGTAATTTTAGTGAACTTGATTTTTCAAAAGATTATTTATCATCTTTACATCAAATTTATATTGTAGCTTGCGGTACCGCTATGCATGCTGGGCTTGCTATTAAAAATACAATAGAAAATCTTTGCAAAATTCATACAGAAGTAGACATTGCTTCTGAATTTCGATATAGAAATCCTCTAATCGATGATAAAACTTTATGTATTTTTATTAGTCAATCAGGAGAAACAGCAGATACTTTGGCTGCTTTAAAACTTTGCAAAAAATGTCATGCTAGGACACTAGCTGTAACTAATGTTATCGGAAGTTCAATTGCAAGAGAAGCTGATTATGTAATTTATACACATGCTGGACCAGAAATAGCTGTTGCATCAACCAAAGCCTATACTTCGCAAATTACACTGATGACCCTACTTGCTGTGTATTTTGCTGAAATTTTAGGAACGGCTGATGCTCAAGAATTAGAAGCCATAAAAAAGGAATTGCTTAATTTATCTACTAAAATTGAAAATATCTTAAAAGATACATCTTCCATTCTTACCATTGCTAAAGATTTATTTAAAGAAAAAGATGTTTTCTACCTAGGAAGAGGTGTAGATTATACAACCGCACAAGAAGCTTCTTTAAAATTAAAAGAAATTTCTTATATCCATTCAGAAAGCTACGCAGCAGGTGAACTAAAACATGGAACTATTGCTTTAATCGAAAAAGGAATTCATGTAATTGGTATTATGACAGATCCTTCTTTAGTAAAGAAAACCGTAAGTAATATGGAGGAAATTATAACAAGAGGAGCTATTACTACTGTAGTTGTATCTGAAACAACTCTAAAACAAATTAATACATCTTTATTTGACCATATCCTCGTAGTTCCTGATACGGCAATTTGCTTATCCCCTATTATTACTATTATTCCTTTGCAACTTCTTTCTTATTATGTTTCGAAAGAAAAAGGATTAGATGTAGATAAACCTAGAAATCTTGCTAAATCTGTTACCGTTGAATAAGATAGTTGCAGTGAAGGAGGAAAGATAAAGAGGAAAAAAATATCATTTTGAAAATGATATTTTTTTCCTCTTTATCTTTCCTCCTTCTCCGCATTCATAAATTCAATTGCTTTCAAGACACCTAATTTTCCATAAGGATAAGTTAAACCACCTTGCATATAAGCAATATATGGTTCTCTTAATGGCGCATCACAACTTAGTTCTATCGTAGCTCCATCTACAAAAGTTCCAGCTGCCATGATAACTTGGTCTGTGTATCCTGCCATCGGGCTTGGAATAGGCGTTACAAAACTGTCGATTGGGGAACCTGATTGAATCCCTTGGCAAAATTTAATAAGTTTTTCTCTGTCTCCAAAAATAATATTTTGTACAATATCTGCTCTTGGTTCATTGTATTTTGGACTTGTATTGTAACCTAATTTTTCTAATATTCGACTGGCAAATATCATTGTTTTTAAGGCACTTGCTACAACAGATGGTGCAAAAAATAGTCCTTTTAGATAATTTGTATTTTGCCCCAGAGATGGTCCTATTTCTTTTCCAAGGCCTGTTAATCTTTCAGCAACCAATTCAATCAGATTTTTTTTGCCTACAATATAAGCTCCACTTGTAGCGATTCCTGCTCCTAAATTTTTGATTAAAGAACCTACTGCAATATCAGCTCCTACTTCGATTGGCTCTTTTTCTGTTACAAATTCTGAGTAGCAATTGTCTACCATTATGATAACTTCTTGGTTTACAGTCCTAATTTGTTTTATGATTTCTTCTACTTGTTCTATGGTTAAACTTTTTCTAGTAGAATATCCAATTGATCTTTGAATTTCTACTAGTTTGATATCTTTTTTAGAAAGTCGATTCATAATAGCTTGTGTATCAAATTCATTGTTTTTTAAATCGATTTGTTCATAGTTTATATGATAGGCTTTTAATGAACTTTGACCCGGATTTTCTCCAATTCCTATTACAGTTTGCAAAGTATCATAAGGAAGTCCGGTTATGCTTAGCATCGTATCATTGGGTCTTAATAATCCTTGCAACGTGACAGCTAATGCGTGTGAACCTGAGATTAATTGACTTCTTACAATAGCATCTTCTGCTTTGAAAACTTGGCTATAGATTTCTTCTATTTTGTCTCTTCCTGGCTCATCAATTCCATACCCAGTTGAGGTATTTAGATGGACTCCTGATAAGTGTTTGTCTTGCATGGCCTGTAGTACTTTTAAGCTATTGGCCTCACTTATTTTGTCTATTTTTTCAAATTGTGGTTTAATTTCTTTTTCTACTTCTATGGATAATTCTTCTATTTCTTTACTGATTCCAAAACTTTGGTACATAATGGTTCAACTCCTTTTTACCAACTTATTATATCTCATTTTATAAAAATTGTAAACTATATTTATCGTTAAGTTTTGTTTTTTGGTCTAGTCATCGGCTGCTTTCCTTTTGGGGGGGCTATGTTTGATTTTCAATGCTAATTGATTCATTTCATAAGTTAAGAACTTGTATGCTAACCATTTGGCCCCATTTCTACGATGATTTTCTTGCTTAGAAAATCACGTGAACATTTTCCAAATGATTAGCATACAATTTCGAAACTTATTCCATTCACACAATTAGCATTGAAAATCAAACATAGCCCCCCAAAAGGAAAGCAGCCGATGACTAGGCCAAAAAACAAAACTTAACGATAAATCTTCCTTCACACAAAAAAATTGAAACTAAATGACTTAGTTTCAATTTTTTTATTTATTTGATATCTTTCATTTTTCTATATTTTACATATGTTATCACAAACACGATGGCAAGCACTCCAATTACTACTAAAACAGTTTTGATTCCCGTTTTTGGTAAATAGGTTACTGCTGTAGTATTATCTGTTGATGATGTTGAAGTTGAAGTCGAAGCATTGCCTCCTTGAATTTGCGGATTAGAGATTACTACTTTATCCCCATCATCTTCTGTATTAAACTCTAAATCTGATGTATCAATATCAACTGGCATGGCATTTGAAATAACTGTACTTGTCTTTGTACCTTTGGTTGCCACCTCTTTTATGTATAGATAGGCATTTTGGCTATCATCCGTAAAATCTGATAATTGAGATTCCTTATTAATTGTTAATTTAATCGTATATGTTCCATCTGCTTGTCTTTCAAAAGAGTCTACCTTTTCCCATTTTGATTCTGGAATATCTGTTTTATTAGCATCTGAACTAATATAAAAATAATGTTCATAATTATCATTTAATTGATTAACTTGTATATTTCTTATTTCCAATTGTATTTCAAAATTGGTACTATTATTATCTATATTTACTTTCATATTAGTTAAATAAGCTTTTGCATTATCAAATTTAGAGTTTTCTGGTAAATCTTCTTCTGTTGTTCCTCCTCCTGTATTGTTATCTGTTGTGTTTCCTCCAGTCGTGTTATTTTCTGTTGTGTTTCCTCCGGTTGTATTATTTCCTATGATGTTTTCACCAGCCGTATTATTTTCTATTGTATTTCCTCCCGTTGTATTATTTCCTGTATCATCTCCTCCTGGATCTACTACACCAGCATTAGCAGTTTCGCCAGAATAGTTATCAACTGTTATTCCTTTGATACAAAAGTTTCCAACAAATGTACCAGCACTACTAGAATCTCCAATATCTACCCAATTAGAATCAGTACTAAAATAACTTTCAAAAGTAACAAAACTCTCTCCTGCATTTGATGAAGAATTTTCATCTCCTTTTTTACTTTCAAAAGATAAATATGTATATTCTCCTTCTGTGTGTTTTAATTTTAAAGCAATAACAAAATTATTTCCTGTTAATTGATATGGTTTTTCTAAGTTTATGGTATTATATCCTGCTGTTAAGGTAATTTCACTTCCGGTTGTAAGTTCTGCCTTTTGTAAATCTTCTTTAGCTTTACTACTTCCATCTGGATTAATATATACTTCATAAGTACCTTCTACGTAATTTGAAATACCAATTGAAGTTAAATATTCTACATCAGCTCCCCCTCTATCAAAAACATTAGCAATATAGGTGTCTTCCGTTTTAGTTGCCTCGTAACTAGCTACATAATTAACACCTAATTGGTCATGTTGATATAAATTATCATATGTTTTTGAATCATTTGCACTCACTACACCAAATAAGTTTGTATAAATTGTGGCATCTTCATAAGAAACATAAAATATACCATCATCCCCCAGTTTTTTGGTTACTTTTTGGTTTTCCTCATCTATCGTGTATCCTTGTTCTTTTAAAGCATCTAGTACAGTTTTTAATTGTTCCTCAGAAACTTCTGTACCAATAATTTCTTTTATTTCATCAAATGTATATTCTTCTTTTTCTCCCCAAGAATTTTTTACAATCCAAGCTCCATCATTATTTGGTGTTATGGTGAAGTTTTCTTTCGCATAGGCATCATCCCAACCAATAATTGCAACTGCATGGTTTGGGTTGGTTGTATAGGTTATTTGTGCATCACTTTCTCCTGCTTCTGTCCAAGATTTAATTTCATCTACATACATACCGCCAGTATCATAATTGATATAATTTTTACTCTGCTCAGAACCATCTGGTGCATATACTCCTGCATATAATGCTCCATAAGTAGAAATATGTTCTTTCATCTCCTGTTGTAAATTGGTTAATTCTGCTTCCTCAGCATTTTTTACATCAGTTATGGAGTCAAGCCAAATGGTATTGTTTACTGTTGTTTGAACTGTTTTGTTTTGGATTTGACTAATATCAATATCTTCTTGTGTATCGACAAAAGGCATATCTGCTTCAAGAATAGCTCCTTGCCCATTTGTTAAATAGGCTACTGCCATTAAATACGTACCGCCATCACTTACTTTTTTATTGTAACCATATGGATTTGTTTGGCCTGTTAAAAAGCTCTGTGACATCGTATAAGCCATATGTCTTTCTGAAAAATCATAAATTTTTTCAGCTATACTATTATTGTAATTTTTTAATGCTAAATTTGTTTCCAAAGAACTAATTGCCGCAAAAGCCCAACAAGCGTTTACACTTTTTTGATTTCTGATGGCTAGATTATTTGGTATTAGATCTTTTAAAGTAAATTTTCCAGCACTGGCATTGGCAGAAGATCTTAATACACGAATCAAATTTTTTAATGATATTTTCTCATTTTCTAATAATGCTGTATTGGTGCGATTTTCTTCATTTGATAAGTCATATTTTCTTGGCTCTAAAATTTTGCTTTTTTCTTCATCCGATAATTCTATATATTCTTTATATTCCTCTGTATAAGGTGCTTCAATCGGTTCAAAAGTTACGGCAAATACAGAGCCTGTTAATAAAACCATAGTTATGATAAAAAAATAGATGATTTGGTTAAGTATTTTTTTCATAAAAATCGATTCCTTTCTCACTTTGCTTGAAAGACTGATATAAATTAAATATCAATATTCTCCTTTTATGATCATAACATATCTTACTTTTTATTTCAATAACCTAAAAAAAAGTCACAAAAACGTAACATTTATGTAACATTTTTGTAACTTTTTCGGATAATTTTTGCCACGATTTAATTTTCTGCTTGTTCTACATTTTCTGGCTTTTCTTCTTGTTTCTCTGTACTAATATGTAAATCTTGATATTTTTTCATACCCGTTCCTGCTGGAATTAACTTACCAATAATAACATTTTCTTTTAGTCCTACTAAGTCGTCTTCTTTTCCTTTGATAGCTGCTTCTGTTAATACTCGAGTGGTTTCTTGGAAAGATGCTGCTGATAAGAAACTGTCTGTTGCTAAAGACGCTTTCGTTATTCCAAGTAGTACACGTTTTCCAATGGCTGGTTTTAAACCTTGTTCTTCTGCTTTGGCATTTTTATCGGCAAATTCATACATATCAACTAACGTTCCTGGGAACATATCGGTATCGCCATTGTCTTCTATTCTTACTTTTTTAAGCATTTGTCTTGCAATTACTTCGATATGTTTATCATTAATATCAACACCTTGGTTTCTATATACTTTTTGAACTTCTGTTGTTAAGTATTCAAATACACCTTCTGGACCTTTAATGGCTAAAATATCTGCTGGATTTAAAGAACCTTCAATTAATGGGTCTCCTGGTTCTACCATGTCTCCATCTTTGACTTTCATTTTTGGTCCAAATGGTATGGTATAAGATTTTGAATCTGTATCAGAAGTAATAATAACTTCTTTCTTTTTCTTGGATTCTTTTACTTTTACTTTTCCTGCAATTTCTGTCATAACGGCTAGTCCTTTTGGTTTACGAGCTTCAAATAGCTCCTCTACCCTTGGTAGACCTTGGGTAATATCGGTACCAATGGCACCTCCTGCGTGTTTGGTGTTCATGGTAAGCTGTGTTCCAGGTTCTCCGATGGATTGTGCCGCAACAATTCCTATGGTTTCTCCAATTTCTACTGCATGATGTCTTGCTAAACTCATACCATAACATTTTTTTTTTTTTCTATGTTTAGAATGACAGCCAAGTACAGAACGTACTTCTACTTTTTGAATACCTGCTTCTACAATTTTATCGGCTAATTCATCTGTAATCATTGTATTGGTATCTACTATGATTTCGTTTGTTTCTGGATTTACAATATCTCTTACTGGATATCTTCCCACTAATCTTTCTTGCATTGGTTCGATTAATTGATTTCCATCTTTGATGTCATAAACATATAGTCCTTCATTAGAACCACAATCTTCTTCTCTTACAATAATTTCTTGCGCAACATCTACTAATCTTCTAGTTAAATATCCAGAGTCTGCTGTTCTTAATGCAGTATCGGCAAGTCCTTTACGTGCTTGGTGAGAAGATATGAAATATTCTAGAGCATCTAGTCCTTCTGCGAAACAAGATTTTATTGGGATTTCGATAACTTTACCTGTGGTTCCAGCCATAAGTCCTCTCATACCTGCTGATTGTCTTAATTGGTTGATATTACCACGTGCTCCTGATTCAACCATTAGGTTGATTGGGTTTAGTGGTTCTAAGTTATCTTCTAATGCTTTACCGACATTGATCGTTGCTTCGTTCCAGATGTTAACTACCGCTTTGTAACGCTCATCTTCTGTAATTAAACCTCTTCGGTATTGTTTTCTTACGGTTTCAACTTGCTTTTCTGCATTGGCTAAAATGTCTTTTTTCTCTTCTGGCACTTTAACATCTTCCATCGAATAAGTAAGTCCTGATTTAGTTGAATATTTAAATCCTTTTTCTTTGACATTGTCTAGTACTTCTGCAGATTCAGATAAACCATGTATTTTAATACAACGATTAATTAAGTCTCCTAGTTTTTTCTTATTTACTGGGAAATTAATTTCATATTGGAACATTTCTTCTGGATCGTTTCGATTAATATAACCTAAATCTTGTGGTATTCCTTCATTATATAAAATTCTTCCTACTGTTGTTTGTATTTTCTTGGATTGTTTTTCTCCATTGATTTCTAAAGTTCTTCTTACGTAAATTTTTGCATGCATTCCAACGGCATGATTTTCGTAAGCCATAATTGCTTCTTCTGGGTCTTTGAAGTATTTTCCTTCTCCTAATTCTCCTTCTACTTCCATGGTTAAGTAGTAACCACCAAATACCATATCGATAGTAGGAACGGTAACCGTTTTTCCATCTTGTGGTTTTAGTAGGTTATTGGTCGATAACATTAAAAATCTTGCTTCTGCTTGTGCTTCTGGAGATAATGGTAAGTGAATTGCCATTTGGTCTCCATCGAAATCGGCATTAAATGCTGTACAAACTAATGGATGTAGTTTAATGGCTCTACCTTCTACTAAAACTGGCTCAAAAGCTTGAATTCCTAGTCTATGTAGGGTAGGTGCACGGTTTAGCATAACAGGGTGATCTTTGATAACATCTTCTAAAATTCCCCATACTTCTGGTTTTAATCTTTCAACCATACGTTTAGCATTTTTTATGTTATGTGCAATTCCTCTTGCTACTAATTCTTTCATAACAAATGGTTTAAATAATTCTACTGCCATTTCTTTTGGCACACCACATTGGTATATTTTTAGTTCTGGTCCTACGACAATAACAGAACGTCCTGAATAGTCTACACGCTTTCCTAGTAAGTTTTGACGGAAACGTCCTTGTTTTCCTTTTAACATATCAGAAAGTGATTTTAAAGCTCTTCCTCCTGCTCCGGTTACTGGTCTTCCACGTCTTGAATTATCAATTAAAGCATCGACTGATTCTTGTAGCATTCTTTTTTCGTTTCTTACAATAATTTCTGGTGCTTCTAATTCTAATAGTCTTTTTAAACGATTGTTTCTGTTGATAACACGTCTATATAAATCGTTTAAGTCTGATGTAGCAAATCTACCACCATCTAATTGAACCATTGGTCTTAAATCTGGTGGAATAACAGGAACTACATTCATAATCATCCATTCTGGACGATTTCCAGAAATACGGAAAGATTCTATGGTATCTAATCTTTTTACAATTTTAGCCTTTTTTTGTTCACTTGCTCCACTTAGCTCTTTTCTTAAATCTTTGGATAATTTTTCTAAGTCGATTTCTTCTAGTAGAGTTTTTAAAGCTTCTGCTCCCATTCCAGCTTGAAAAGACCCTTTACCATATTTTTCAATTGCTTCATGATATTCTTTTTCTGTTAAACATTGGCATTTTTCTAATCCGGATGTTCCTTTATCTGTAACAATGTATAAGGCAAAATAAACTACTTTTTCAAGGTTTCTTGGTGAAATGTCTAACATTAATGCAATTCTACTTGGAATTCCCTTAAAATACCAAATATGTGCAACTGGTGCTGCAAGTTCGATGTGTCCCATTCTTTCACGTCTAACTTTTGATTTGGTAACTTCTACCCCACATCGATCACAAACAACTCCTTTATATCTTACCCTTTTATATTTTCCACAATGACATTCCCAGTCTTTGGTTGGTCCAAAAATTCTTTCACAAAATAGACCATCTCTTTCTGGTTTTAATGTTCTATAATTAATGGTCTCTGGTTTTTTGACTTCCCCTTTTGACCATTCTCTTATTTTTTCATCTGATGCAATACCTATTTTTAACTTATTAAATGTTTCTAATTCTTCCATTTAATTTGATTGCCCCTTCCTTTTTAGATATTCCAGGTTTCACATTTTTTACTTTAAATTTTAACACCGCTCGAACAATTCCCTCCTGCTCTTTAAAGTTTTGAAATGCGAATATGCAATTATTAGAATCGAAAAGTGCTGTTTTGGCACTTTCCGATTTTTGGTTATTTTTAATTGTCTAAATCAAAATCGTCTTCTATGTTGTCTTCTGCTAAATCATTGTCATCAAAGATAAAGTCTTCATTTTCTTCATCTTCTATCTCTTCAAATAATTCATCACTTTCTTCATAGTCATCATCTTGCATTGTCTCTAATTCTTCTGTATCATCATCTACATAGCCTTCTGACAATTCGTCATCTACTACGACATCTTCTCTTTGGCCACTGACCATCTTCTTATGTTCATCTAAATTAAAGTCAATCGCATCTTCAATATTTTCTTTTAATTCTAGTTCTTTTTCATTATCATAAAGTCTTACATCTAATCCTAAAGATTGCAATTCTTTGACTAAAACTTTAAATCCTTCTGGTATACCTGGCTCAGGAATGTTTTCGCCTTTAACAATTGCTTCATAGGTTTTTACACGACCAACGACATCATCTGATTTTACGGTTAACATTTCTTGTAAGGTATAGGCTGCGCCATAGGCTTCTAATGCCCAAACTTCCATCTCTCCAAAACGTTGTCCACCAAATTGTGCTTTTCCTCCTAATGGTTGTTGGGTTACAAGTGAATATGGACCAGTTGAACGTGCATGGATTTTGTCATCTACTAAGTGGTGTAGTTTAAGCATATATTGTACCCCAACCGTTACTGGCTTATCAAATGGTTCTCCTGTTCTGCCATCATAAAGAATGGTTTTTCCATCTTTTGAAAAGCCTGATTCTACAAGTAATTGTTCAATCTCTTCTTGATTTGCTCCATCAAATACAGGAGTTGCAATTTTCCATCCACGCTTTCTTGCTACCATTCCTAAATGAACTTCTAGGATTTGACCTAAGTTCATACGAGATGGTACACCTAGCGGATTTAATAAAATATCAATTGGGGTTCCATCTGGCATAAATGGCATATCTTCTACTGGTAAAATTCTAGATACAACACCTTTGTTTCCGTGACGTCCTGCCATTTTATCTCCAACTGAAATTTTTCTTTTGGTGGCTATGTAGCAACGAATAACTTGTTGTACACCAGGTGCTAATTCATCTGAATTTTCCCTAGTAAAGATTTTGACATCTACAATGGTTCCTGCTTCTCCATGTGGTACTCTAAGTGAGGTATCTCTTACTTCTCTTGCTTTTTCGCCAAAGATAGCACGAAGTAGTCTTTCTTCTGCTGTAAGTTCTGTTTCTCCTTTTGGCGTAACTTTTCCAACTAATATATCTCCTGGTCTTACTTCTGCTCCGATTCGGATAATTCCGTTTTCATCTAAGTCTTTTAGTCCGTCATCTCCTATGTTTGGAATGTCTCTTGTAATTTCTTCAGCTCCTAGTTTGGTATCACGACATTCACATTCATATTCTTCGATGTGAATAGAGGTAAATACATCTTCTTTGACAAGTCTTTCACTTAATAAAACAGCATCTTCGTAGTTATATCCTTCCCAAGTAGAAAAGGCAATTAATACATTTTTTCCAAGTGCCATTTCGCCATCTTTGGTAGATGGTCCATCGGCTATACTTTGTCCTTTTTTAACTTTTTCTCCTTTGGCTACAATTGGTTTTTGGTTAATACAGGTTCCTCCATTGGTTCTTTTGAATTTACGAAGTCTATGGGTTACTGTTTTTCCATTTTTGTATTTTACGGTAATGGCATCTGCTGTTACTTTTTCTACTACACCATCATC
>CALXRH010000033.1 GCA_944390625.1 uncultured Clostridia bacterium | reverse complement strand
CTAATCCAGCAATTGCTCCTGCGACTGAATTAGGGTTTGATTTTGATGAAATTTTTAAAACATCCATTTTCTTTTGCCACCTATAATTTTATTTTTTTGTTGCAACTTTTACAATTGTTATTGTAATGCATTTGGAAATTTTTGTAAATAGTTTTCTGGAAATTTTTTACTTTTTTCATCGCAATATTTTTACTTGTTCGACATTTTTTTAGTCTTTATATATTCTTTTTACTTGTTTTACTTTATTGGTGTCATCATCTATGTCAAATATCACACCATTTAACATGGTTTCTCCTGTTGCAATTCGATATCTTTCTGGCAAAGTTGTTTCAAATCTTTTAAAAGAAACTTCAATATCCATTCCTATGACAGAATTTTTCGGACCTGTCATTCCTAAATCTGTTATATAGGCTGTTCCTTTTGGTAATATTTTTTCGTCAGCTGTTTGTACATGTGTATGAGTTCCAAATACTGCTGTTGCTTTTCCATCTAAAAAATATCCCATTGCAATTTTTTCTGCTGTTGCTTCTGCATGAAAATCTACTATAATAATATCTACTTGTTTTTGTAATTTTTCTACCAGCTCTTTTGCAATGATAAATGGGTTCTCAGATAGTACATTGATATCTACTCTTCCAATCAAATTAATCACCGCTATTTTTTTATTTTGACAGGTATAAATACCATAACCTTTTCCGACTACTCCTTATGGATAGTTTGCTGGTCTTATTAATTTAGGATGGTCAATAAATTTGAAAATGTCTTTTTTGGCCCATGTGTGATTTCCCATGGTTATGACATCTATCTTTTGGGCTAAAATATCTTCCAAATTTTTTTGCGTAATTCCCATTCCTTCTGCTGCATTTTCTCCATTGACAATCGTAAAATCTATCTTTTCTTCTTTGCGGATTTTATCTAATTGTTTTCTTAATTCTTTTATACCCGCATTTCCTATTAAATCTCCTACTGCTAAAATTTTCAATTTGTTTCCTTCTTTCTTTTTTTGCTATCATACTATATTTTTTCTATTTTCGCAAGTTTCTTTTAAAAGTATTTTAATAGGTGGTTACTAGTTATTGGTATTTATTTTTATTCATTAACTAGTAATAATAGGTGTTTAAAGTATCATCTTATTATTTTTTAATACTGCGTAAGCGAACAAACGAGCCTTTGGCGAGTGCGATTTGGAGCAACCTACAATAATTTCATTTCGTGGGTTGCGACACACAAAGTATAAAAAATAATAAGATAATACTTTCTATTACTTGCTTATTAATAAAAAAAGAGGTCCCATTGGAACCCCTATGTATTTTATTTCGCGTAATCAACAACTCTTGTTTCTCTAATGACATTTACTTTTATTTGACCAGGATAATCCATTTCTTTTTCTATTTTTTGAGAAATGTTTCTAGCAAGTATTGTCATTGTATCTTCTGAAACTTTTTCTGGTTTTACAATGATTCTTACTTCACGTCCAGCTTGAATAGCAAATGATTTTTCCACACCATCAAATGAATCTGCAATTGTTTCTAGGCTTTCTAGTCTTTTTATGTAAGCTTCTAATGTTTCTCTTCTTGCTCCTGGTCTGGATGCTGATATAGCATCTGCTGCTTGTATTAAAACTGCCTCCATTGTTTGTGGTTCTACGTCTCCATGATGTGCTTCAACGGCATTGATGACTAGTGGATTTTCTTTGTATTTTCTTAAGATATCAACACCTATTTGAACGTGTGTTCCTTCCATGTCATGATCTAGTGCTTTTCCGATGTCATGAAGTAAGCCAGCACGTCTTGCTCTTTTGGCATCTAGTCCTAATTCTTCTGCCATAATTCTAGCTAAATTAGATACTTCGATAGAATGGCTCAATACATTTTGTCCATAACTGGTTCTGTATTTAAGTTTTCCAAGTAATCGGATAATATCTGGATGTAAATTATTTACCCCTGTTTCTAATGCTGCTCTTTCTCCTTCTTCTTTGATGGTAGTATTTAGCTCTTCTTTTGCTTTTTCTACCATTTCTTCGATTTTGGCTGGGTGAATTCTTCCATCTTCGATTAGTTTTTCAAGAGCAATTCTAGCTACTTCTCTTCTTAATGGATCAAATCCTGATAATGTGACTGCTTCTGGTGTATCATCAATGATTAGGTCAATTCCTGTTAAGGTTTCTAAGGCTTTTATGTTTCGTCCTTCTCTTCCGATAATTCTACCTTTCATTTCATCATTTGGTAGATTTACGATAGATACGGTTGTTTCTGATGTGTGGTCTGCAGCACATTTTTGTACAGCATAAGATATAATTTCCTTAGCGTTTTTAACAGATTCCTCTTTTGCTTTTTGATTTAAGTCTTTAATTAGCTTGGCTTTTTCTGTTGTAATTTCTTTTTCCATTTCTGATAATAGATAATTTCGTGCTTCTTCTTTGCTTAGTGAAGCAACTCTTTGAAGTTCTTCTACTTGTTTTTCATAAAGTTTGTTCACTTCATCTTTTTGATTTTCTAGACTTTGATATTCTCTATCAATTTCTTGTTCTTTCTTTTCTAAATTTTCTGAACGCTTGTCTAGATTTTCTTCTTTTTGAATCATTCTTGATTCTTGCTTTTGAATTTCGCTTCTTCTTTCTTTAATCTCTTGATCTAATTCTTTTCTGCTATTCATGATTTCTTCTTTGGCTTTAAATATCTCTTCTTTTCTCATGTTTTCAGCTTCTACTTTGGCTAAATCTACTACTCTTTTAGCCTCTTGCTCTGCGCTTTCGATTTTAGATTCTGCAATTTTTTTTCTGGTTATCATTCCGATAACAAATCCAATTGCAAGTGAGATTAAGAAAGTTGCGATTATGATTAGACTATTCAAAATCATACACCTCTTTCTTATTTAATTTTCAATGTGCGAATAAATATATATATTAAAACTTGTCTCTGATTTTATTAGATATATTTTTCTACCTTTCTAGTATAACATTTATATCTTATAACTGTCAAGAGGTAAACAGTTGTTTTATGCAACATCTAATATGTAATCATAATCTTCATAGTTTTCCATGTAAGTTTCCATCATTTCGAAAAATCCTTTGGAATGAGTTTTGTATTTTAGATGACAAAATTCGTGTAATACGACATATCTTAATACCTGTTTGTCATATTTGATGATTTCTGGATTGATGATAATCGTTTTATTTTTTAGGGTTTTTGCAAATTTGTTTGGAATTCTTTTTATTTCATAGTCTTCTGGTGCTAGCCCTTTTAACATGATTCTGGTCTCTTCCATTACTTTTTCGATTTCGATTCTTGCTATTTCTTCATACATTTTGTCAATGGCAAGTTTTACGATTTCTGTATTTCCTGTTCTTTTGTATTTATAAGGAAGATATACATGAATGATATTTCCTACTAAATCTAGTTCTGGGTTTGGAATTTTGGTATAGATTACTTTTACAGATATTGCTTGACCAAATATTTTTACGGTTTTGTTTAAATCTTTTTCTATATTTGTTTTTCTTGTTAATAAATGAATCATGATATAATCCTCCTTAAATACGTTCATTTGTTTTGCAAATCGTTGTTCGCTTTTGATGATATGATTATATAACCAAATTTTTTTCTTGTCAATACTTTTTTGAAAAAAAATCAAAATTTTTGTTCGCATTTATGAAAGAACTCTCTTTAGCAGTAAAAAAGCTTTAAAACCCAAACACGATCTATCATTTACCAATCGTGTTTGGGTTTTAAAGCATTCCTTTTAATCAACGTTTTTCATACTAACATTCTGCTTCCCAACAATATCCTCAAAAACCTCTAAAATCTTATCTGTTAAATAAATCCCCCCACATTTTAACTGTTTTTCACCGTCTTGTGCTTCTACAGCAATATTATTCATTTCTCCTGTAAAATATTTAATCGCTCCTCTTAATTTCTTTTTGGTTGGTTCATCTAAATTGGTAATATTAATATTTAAAACCTTTCTTTTCTGAACACCAAAATCAGTTATTTCATTGGCAATAACGGTAGTTTTTTCTTCGTCTCTTATACTTAATCTTCCCTTCACAAGAACGATATTTTCTTCGATTAAACTATCTTTTGCTGCTAAATAAGCATTTTCGAAGGTAATTACTTCTGCTGGACCATATAAATCTTCGATTCCTACAAAGGCCATAATTCTGTTATTTTTAGTATATTTCTTTTTCACAGATGTAATAATTCCTGCCAATTTTACTTCTTGTCCATCTTTAAATTTTACATTGCTTTCATATTGTTCTCTTAATTCTATCTCACTTAAATTTTCCTCATTTTCCGAATTCATTTTACTGTCAATTGCCATTAAATCTTTGGTACTGATCGTTGTTTGCCTTTCAATTTCTTCTCTTAATTTTTCAAGTGGATGGCCAGATAAATAAATGCCAAGCATCTCTTTTTCTTGAGATAGCAATTCTTTTTCTGTAAATTCTTCTTTTTCGATAAATGTATATTTGATGTCATTCATATCAGTATCATCATCGCCATTTGCTCCTAAATCGAACATAGAGAATTGGCCTTCTAATCCTTTCTTTTTAGCAGATTGGATCGTGTCGATAATGGTTTCAAAAGAAGCAAGTAAAGTACTTCTGGTTTGTTCAAATTCATCAAAGGCTCCTGCTTTTATCAAACTTTCGATGCATTTTTTGTTAACTGCTTTATCAGCGATTCTTTCACAAAAATCGGTAAAACTTTTGAAATTTCCATTTTCGTTTCTTTCTGCAATAATTGCTTCAATTGGTGCTACTCCTACATTTTTGATACTTCCTAAGCCAAATCTTATGTTTCCATGATCGACTGTAAATTTTAGTTCACTGCTATTAATCCCAGGTTTTAGAATATCGATGTGTAATGATTTACATTCATCAATATAAACTGGTACTTTATCTAGGTTTCCTAAATAGCTATTTAGCATAGCTGCCATAAATTCAGATGGGTAATATGCTTTTAAGTAAGCTGTTTGGTAAGATACCACTGCATAACAAGCTGCATGGGATTTATTGAAGGCGTATTTAGCAAATTCTGCCATTTCGTCAAATATTTTGTTGCTTGATACCTCATCAATTCCATTTCTGACACAACCTGGCACGATTACATTTCCTTGTTCATCCACTTGTCCATGGATAAATACTTCTCTTTCTTTTGCCATGACATCTAATTTTTTCTTACCCATAGCACGACGAACTAAATCTGCTCTTCCTAGTGAATAGCCAGCTAAGTCTCGCACAATTTGCATAACTTGTTCTTGGTAAACCATACAGCCATAAGTTACATTTAGAATTGGCTCTAAGCTTGGGTGGGTATATTCATATTCTCCTGTTTGTTTTCCTTTTACATAACGAGGGATTTGGTCCATTGGTCCAGGTCTGTAAAGAGATACCCCTGCAATTAAATCTTCTAAACAGTCTGGTTTTAGCTCTTGCATGAAGTTTTTCATGCCTTGACTTTCAAACTGAAATACCCCACAAGTTTTTCCTTCTTGCCATAGTTTATATACTTTTGGGTCATTCATATCTTTGTCAAATTCTACATCAATATTAAAATCTTTTTTTACCATTTCTTTGGTGTCTTTGATAACGGTTAACGTTCTAAGTCCTAAGAAGTCCATTTTTAGTAGCCCTAGTTCTTCTAAGGTTGTCATAACATATTGGGTAGCATTTTGTCCATCTCTTACATATAAAGGAACATAATTATCGACTGGTTCTTTGGTAATAACCACTCCGACAAGCGTGGGTAGAAGTGTTTTTTGGCATTCCTTCTAACGCCATCGATACATCTAAAAGTTTTTTGATTCTTTCATCATTTTCATAAAGATTACGTAACTCTATATTTTGTTCAATTGCTTTTTTTATGGTAATGTGTAATTCATTTGGTATCATTTTGGCGATTTTATCGGTTTCTGGAAGGGAAATGTCTAAGGCTCTTGCTACATTTCTGATAGCATTTTTGGCAGCTAATGTTCCAAAGGTTATAATTTGGGACACATGATCGTGTCCATATTTTTCGCATACATAGTCAATAATTTTTTGTCTTTCTTCATCACTAAAGTCAACGTCAAAATCTGGCATACTGATTCTTTCTGGGTTTAAGAATCTTTCAAAAAGTAGGTTATATTTCATTGGGTCTATATCTGTTATTTCAATAGCATAAGCTAAAATGGAACCTGCACCCGAACCTCTTCCTGGACCGACTGGAATGTCATGTGTTTTGGCATAATGGATATAATCCCATACAATTAGGTAATAGTCTACATAGCCCATTTTTTTGATAACACCAAGCTCGTAGTTTGCTCGATCGATATATTCTTGCGGAATATTTTCGCCATATCTTTTTTTCATTCCTTTTTGACACAATTCTTCTAAGAAATCATAATGGGTTGCATAGCCTTCTGGCACTTCATAATTAGGAAGAATGGTATGACCAAATTCAAATTCCACATTACATTTTTCTGCTATTTTGACTGTATTTTCGATGGCATCTGGAAAGGCCTTGAAATAGTCAATCATTTCTTCTGGTGATTTTACATATAGTTCTTCTGTGTCAAATCTCATTCTGTCTTCATCACTCATTCTTTTTCCAGTTTGAATACATAGTAGTACTTCGTGATTATAGGCATCTTCTTTTTTTAGATAATGAGCATCATTTGTGGCAACAAGTGGAATATCTAGTTTTCTAGCAAGCCCCACTAATTTTTGATTAGCCAATACCTGTTCTTTGATTCCATTGTTTTGAATTTCGATGTAATAGTCTTCTCCAAATACTTTTTTATGCCATAAGGCAATTTCTTCTGCTTTTTCGTTTTGTCCATTTAGAAGTGCTTGGTTTACGGCTCCAGCTAAGCACGCACTTAGGCAAATTAGACCTTCACTGTATTGTTCTAGGATTTCTAAATCGATTCTTGGTTTATAATAATAGCCGTCAATAAAACCTAAAGATACTAATTTACTTAAATTTTGGTAGCCTTTCATGTTCTTGGCAAGTAAGATTAGGTGATTGTATTTATTATCGATATTTGGTTCTTTGTCAAATCTGCTTCTTGGAGCTACATATACTTCACATCCTATAATTGGTTTGATGCCTTCTTTTTTACAAGCTTTATAAAAGTCGATGGCTCCATACATAACACCATGATCTGTGATTGCCATGGCATCCATGCCTAGTTCTTTGGCTCTTGCTGGCAGGTCTTTTATTCGGTTTGCTCCGTCAAGTAAGCTGTATTCACTGTGGATATGTAGGTGTACGAATTTTCCCATTTTTTATTCTTCCTTTCTTAAGTGGTTTTCTTATGGTTATTTTTTATCCTAATTTGATAGCTATTGCAATTGCTATAATTAAAATTAGAGTTGGAATTATGGCAAATCCTATAACTCCTAATCTTCTTAGTTTATTATATTTTTTTATATCTTCTTTTTCTTCTTCCGTTAATTTTTCTTCTCCTTGATTTTCCGGATGAATTAAATTGGCTATTAAGTTTTTCGCTTTTTCAAGGTTTTCTTGTTGAATGATGATACTGGTTTCTTCTGTGGTTTTTCCAAAAGTTATGTTTAAGTAAGAACCCGCTCCTTTTGTTTTTACTAGATAAGGTATTTCGTTGTTTTTTAGTATTTCACAAATTTGTGAAATAAGAATGGAATCATTGCTGGTATATAGCTCTATTTCTTTGTTTTTCATAATTTTTCCCCTTTTTAATTAAACTATTTATTGCTTTTGTAGTAGTTTCATTTTACTACATCCTATTTAAATTTACAAGTTGTTCATTTAAATTTAAAAGCTAATCATTTATATATGTATTACATAAATGATTAGCTTTTTTGGTTTACGATTCCCAATATAGCATTGGATAACCACATAAACCTATATTTCCTTTATTATTACTTGTTATTCCGAACATTTTAATATAATATATTTGCAATTATTTTTTGCATAATTACATTATATCAAAGGTTTTTTTGTTTTCAATTCTTTTACTTTTCTCAACATTCGTTCCATTGCTGCTTCGCAGTAATTTAGTTCAGATTTTCTATATTGTATTAGCTAAATGTTCTCTTTAATAATCTCACTATTTTTATTGTTTAAAATTTATAAATGTATATTCGAATTTCCTGCGTTTTCAACAATTTTGTCCAATATTTCTCTAGTAATTGTTCATTCGTCATAAAAAATACCCCCAATATAATATATTTGTAATCTAGATTACAAATTATACTATATCAGAAGTTTTCTCTGTTTTCAATATTTTTCCTTTTTTCTTCCCTCGTTCCATTGCGAGGAACGAGCAATTTAATTGAGTAAATTAGTTTATATATAACGTTATGTTAGAAGTACTTGCTTTTGTATTAATTATATTTTTTAATATCGCATAATCATTTTCCTGTAATTTTACATTTGTGGTTGTAACAATTAAACCATTTCCACTGGTAGAACAATTTGAAAAACACTGTTTATAATATTTTTCTCCTATTGTTCCATAATTCTCTGTCGTTTCTGCATCTTCATCAGTTATATTTGCATTAATTTCTATAGTTCCTTCTAGATTTGCACAAGAATCAAATGTGGCATACATATTTATTACACTATTTGGAAT
>CALXRH010000032.1 GCA_944390625.1 uncultured Clostridia bacterium | reverse complement strand
TAATACTTTCGTATTTATTCATTATCTTTCACCTCCCTATGGATTTATAACCTGTGTTTTTCACAAGTAGAGATTTAAAAATAGCTATGCTATCTTTAAAGCACAGCTATTTTATCATATTTTTTTTCATATTGCAAGTATATTTTTATTTTTTAATAGACCCTTTTTATATCACTTCTAATTTTTCATAATTCTTCATACATAATCTTTTTGCTTCTGGTTTCATAAATGTTAATCTTTCTATTAGTCTTTGATAATGCTCTTTAGAATTTTCTAATGCATCTTCTAACTTACTAATTTTTTTATTAGTATGTGCATTATAGTACTGAATTCCTTCTTCTACTTGCTCTTTTGAAACCATATAATGTCCAAAATATATTAGATTAAATAAATCTCTCCATTCGTTCTCATCAAAGGGCGTTCTTTCCATGTATTGTCTAATAATAGAATACGAAGTATTTTCATACCATTTTTTTACGATATATTTTTTACTTTTTATCATATTCAATAATTCTTTTGATAGTCCGGATAATTCTTCTAAAGTTAATACTTTTTCTTTTAAATAGTCTTGGATAACTCTAATGGCATAATACAAAACAGTATGATTTTCTTCCAAAATTGAAGCTCCTGCATAATCTCTAATATGAATTGCCTTAGACCTAAGTACAGCTAATGGGTTAACCTCACTAATAATTTGTGTTCGATAAAAATATCCTTTATCCAATAGAGAATAAGAAATGATATTTGTATATATATTAGAAATAATCTTTTCATAGGAATCTGTATATAAATTGTTTAAACCATACACCTGCTCATTTCCCCAGGTAGCAATATTCCCATTATAACTAATCAAAAAATCTAGCCCCCACTCATCATTTTTATTTTTTACTAGTGAAGGGTTACTAAAAGAATTATATTTCATATCATTATCAAAAAGTGTAATTAATTGTTCTAAGTCAATATTTGGATTTTTCAAATTGACTTTTAAGTTAGAGTGAAATATCTGAGCAATTCCAACACTAATTTTGTAACTATCTGTAAAATGTAATTCATATCGATATAATCCAATTTTCAAAATTTCTTCATTATCTGATACATATTTTTTTTGCTCTGTTTTTGTACATCCAGGATAATGTTTTATCACTTCTTCAATAGAATCATCACCTGTTAGGGTATGTAATTGTAATTCAAAATTTTCCTTTTCCTCAAAAAAACTTTTAAATATATCAATAATATGAAAAACGCAATTAATACCAATTTTAGATATATGCCATTTATCCATACTAATTCTAAGAATCACTTTCGTTGGCGTTTTTCTTTGGCATAATGCTTCATACATTTCGTCAATCATACGCTTACAAACATCATAGTCTTTTGCCCACATTCCACTAGTAACAATGACAATCCTATCTGTTTTTGCTCTTTTAATTGTTTCTTTAATATATTCAAATTTTTTAAATGGCTCTCCTCCTCCTAAAATAGATAAATATCCGTTGTTTGAACTATTGATAAATGTAATAAACTTTTCAAAGCCCTCTTCTGAAAATTCATACTGTTCCCTTGGTAAATCATATCCTTCATTATCAGATCTAAAAAAGCAATGTGAACATTGAACATCGCAGAATTTTGTAAAAAATACAAAAGCCATTGTTTTTCCCTTGAATTTTTTCAATTTATCCTGATGAATTTTGATTTTTGTCTGAATTTCTTGAATATATTTACTTGGTTTATCAAAAATATTTTTTAGCAAAAAAATCCCTCCAATAACTAAAATTTAATAATTTCACAAGTTTTAAAATGATAAGTAAATATATTGTTATTTTTAGGGATTCCTTTAAAGTAACAGCATATTGCTGGAATAACTCCAGCATGTGTTACCAATAGTACATTCTTTTTTTCATACATTTCTTTGTATTCATCTAAAAAATTATAAACTCGATTTAATAATTGCTGAACACTTTCAGCTTTAACATATTTATTATTCAGTGAATAATTCCAAAACGAAGAATAATCAAATTTCTCTTTATTTAATCCTTCAAATTCACCAAAATCTCTTTCTACAATTCTTGAATCTATAATAATTGGAATTTTGTCTTGGCTGATAATTTGTGCAGTTTTTTTGGCTCGTATTAATGGAGATGAAATGATTTTAAAAAAATGAATTTGATTTAATAATTCTTTTACTAATTTTGCTTCCTGAATTCCAAAATCATTTAATGGAATATCTACTCTTCCTTGGATTTTATTCATTAAATTCCAATCTGTTTTACCATGTCTAATCACATATAACATAAAAAACCTCATCTTAACAAATTGCTTTTTTCTTTTGTAGGAAATACACTATCTATTACTTTTTTATCATTGCTAGTGTCCCAATCGATAAAAGAAAATCCTTTTTGTGATAACATATATTCTAAACAAAGTTCATGTATACCTTTGTCTTTTAAATAGCTTTCAAATTCTTCTATTTTTTCTTTGTTAGATTCAATTCCTCTAACCGTTTGTATAAACCCTTTTATCACTTTATCTTTATCTTCTTTTGATGGTACTCTTAGCTCATCAATACAATAACGTCTTCCCCACCCTTCTCGAGAAGCACGCAAATAAATAACATTAGAATCTCTATTAAATCTTTCAATCTCTCTATGACTACAATTCCATACTTGTTCAACACTATGACTATATTTGACAGAATTTACCCAACTTCTATTATCAAAAGAAATTCTTCCTGTTATAACATCATGTCCATTTTCGAAAGGCTTTTTACAATACCAAACCTCTGAAAATCTATCAAAAAAATGGTCGTCCAAACTCGCTTTAAATTTTTCTAGATCTTCCATGGAACTAATACAAAAATTAGGAAGTTTAAAACAATCATGAGAAGGAATGGAAGAAATAATATATATTCCACTATTTGGATTATTTTTTAATTGCTTTTTTATATCTTCTATTAGTGTATTTACATGAAAGGCAGAATATCGATGAATCTCATTTTCTAAATCTTCCTGTTTTTTTAATCCAAATTCCACTAATACAAGATGCTTTTTCCATTTATTCGGTATCACTTGTCCCAAATAAATTCCCCCTTTGCTATTACACTATATTGTATTCATGAGAATAGGATAATATGACTAAAAGAAAAAAATAGTTTTGTTATTTTTTACAAAACTATTTTTACATACTTTTTATTTTATATTTTATTTCCTTCTACCTTATTTTTTTCATATATTATATTTTTTATAAATATTTTCCTTTCTTTTTTGACATTCATTTTATTTATGTATTTCTGTAATTCTATAATTGGTATTGGTAAAATAGAAATTCCTAATGTTATCAACCACTGTGTTTGAGTTAAGTTTGTTACATTAAATATATTCGCTAAAGTTGGAATAAATACGACAATTGTCTGCACAAGGATTCCAAGAATAAAGCTTCCTATTAAGAATTTATTTTCTAATATGCCAACTTTAAAAATAGATTTTTCACTTTTTATGTTAAAACTGTGGACAAGTTCTAATAATCCCATACTAATAAATGCCATTGTTCTTGCAACTTCTACTCCATAATACTTATTCCCAATACTAAAAGCAATTAATGTAAGCATACCTATCATAATACCTTCTAATATGATTTTACTCCATAATCCATCTGCAAATATTCCCTTTTTTGAATCAATTGGTTTTCTTTCCATAGTATCTTTTTCAGGTGGTTCTAATCCGATGGCAATTGCAGGTAAAGAATCTGTCACTAAATTTATCCATAGTAATTGTATTGCAAGTAATGGTGATTGAAGTCCTAAAACCAATCCCATAAAAATAGTTACAATTTCTCCTATATTTGTCGCAATTAGAAAATGAATAGCTTTTCTAATATTATCATAAATATTTCTTCCTTGCCTTACAGCATCTACAATGGTTACAAAGTTGTCATCTACTAAAATCATATCTGCTGCATTTTTTGCAACATCTGTCCCACCTTTTCCCATGGCAATTCCAATATCTGCACTTTTTAATGCTGGACTATCATTTACACCATCTCCTGTCATCGCTACAACTGCACCCTTTTTTTGCCATGCTTTTACAATCCTTACTTTATGCTCAGGTGTTACCCTTGCAAAAACCGTATAGTTTTGAATTTCTTTTTCAAACTTTTCTTGATTTAATCTATCTAATTCTTCTCCTGTAATTGCTTTATCGTTTTTCAAAAATATACCTATTTTTTCTGCTATTGCCTTGGCAGTTGCAATATGATCTCCTGTTATCATAACTGTTTTAATACCAGCCTTTTTACAAGTTTCTACTGCTTCTTTGACACCTTCTCTTGGAGGATCTATCATACCAATTAGTCCTACAAAAGTTAAATTATTTTCAATGTTAATACTTTCTATTTTATTTGGTAAATAATCTACATCTTTATATGCCACAGCAATTACCCTTAATGCTTTATTGGCCATCTTCTCATTTTCTTTTGCTATTTTTTCTTTATATATTCCTATACATTTATTTAGTAATACATCTGGTGCTCCTTTTGTTATCACTCTGTATTTTCCATTTTCTAATTTATGTATGGTTGTCATCATTTTTCTGGTTGAATCAAATGGAATTTCATTCACTCTTGGCATGGATTGATACAATTTATTTTTGTTTAATTTATTGATATAAGCAGCCTCTACTAATGCATTTTCTGTTGGTTCCCCAACCACTTCAACTTTGTCACTATTTATTTCTATCCTACTATCTGTACACATGGTTGCTAATTCCATTGCAAAATTTGGATTTTCTGCTTTTATTTCTACTACCTTCATTTTATTCTGTGTTAATGTTCCTGTTTTATCTGAACAAATGACATTACTACTTCCTAATGTTTCAACTGCTGGTAATTTTCGAATAATACTATTTCGTTTTGCCATTTTGGTTACCCCAATGGATAGCATAATAGTAACAATTGCTGGTAGCCCCTCTGGTATTGCTGCAACGGCTAATCCCACAGAAGTCATAAACATTTCCATTGGTGGTATTTTTTTGATAATCCCTATTACGAAGATCACTAGACATATGATTAGACAAATAACACCCAATATTTTTCCTACTTGATTTAATTTCTTTTGAATTGGTGTTTCTGGTGATTC
>CALXRH010000031.1 GCA_944390625.1 uncultured Clostridia bacterium | reverse complement strand
TATTTCCAATGGTATAACCATCATACCATTTTCGAATATCATCTTTTTGGTCATGAATATCAAAATCTTTTATAATTTTGTCCATTTCTTCTTCGGTAATACCAAAATCATCACTAAATTCATTATCCAAAACAGTATATACATTAAAGTTATTTGCACCGCTAAAAATACTTTCTTTTGCTACTCTAGAGACACCAGTTAAAACAGTTTTTTCTAAATAAGGATTATCTTTAAAAGTTACACCGAAAAAAGTTTTAAAAAATTCAATAGCTTTATCATAAAACCCATGAACATATGCAGCTTGTAGGGGAACATCGTATTCGTCTATCAACATGATAACCGGTTTATCAAAATGTCTATATAAATAACCACTTAGTTCTCTAATACTGTTTCTTAAAGCAATTTCATTTTCACGAGTCCATAGCATATCTTCGATATTTGCTTTTTCATAGGGGTAAATTTTATCACTATCCAGTAAATAGCGATGTTCTCTGTATACTTCTAATACAGCTGTTTTCATACTTAATAACATATTTTCAAAATTGCTATCAGATAAATCTTTTAAGGTTAAATAGATACAAGGATAAGCCCCTTGCTTAGAAGTATATTTTTCACCTTGTTCCATAATTTTTAAGCCTTCAAATAATTCTCTTGTATTTTTTTTGGTACAATCAAAAAAGTATCTTAAAGTACTCATATTTAAGGTTTTTCCAAATCTTCTAGGGCGTGTAACTAGAATAACTCTACTTTCATTATCAATTATATCTTTAATATACATGGTTTTATCAATATAATAATTTTCTCTTAAACGTAAACCTTTAAAATCGCTTTCACCAATACCGATACCTGCCATAATAGCACCTCCTCTTAAGATAGATTTATTCTACTATATTTTACCCGTATTTTCAAGTAATCCTTCTTAAGTTTTTAAAAATATAATAAATCCAAAGAAATTGGTTAGATTAAAAATAAGTCAAACACTTGACATCCAAAAAAATTAGCAATAGAATAAAAGAAAAAAATTAGGAGGAATGTGTATGTTAGTAACAACCAAGGAAATGTTTGAAAAATCAATGAAAGAAAACTTTGCCATAGGAGCATTTAATGTAAACAATATGGAAATTGTACAAGCCATTGTAGATGCGGCTGCAGAAGAAAAATCGCCAGTTATTTTGCAAGCATCATCTAGTGCCATAAAATATGCCAGAATCAATTATTTAATGAAATTAGTACAAGCAGCAGTAGAAGAACACCCAGAAATACCAATTGCTATCCATTTAGACCATGGACCAGACTTTGAAACAGCAAAAATGTGTATTGACAATGGTTTTACATCTGTTATGATTGATGGTTCGAAATACAGTTTTGAAGAAAATGTAGCTTTAACTAAGCAAGTAGTGGAATATGCTCATGCAAAAGGAGTCATGGTGGAAGCCGAAATCGGAAAATTAGCAGGAATTGAAGATGACGTAAATGTTGCTGCAAATGATGCGATTTATACAGACCCAGCAGATGCAGAAAGATTTGTAAAAGAAACCGGATGCGACTCATTAGCGATAGCCATCGGGACAAGCCATGGAGCTTATAAATTTAAAGGAGAGGCTAAATTACGTTTTGATATCTTAAAAGAGGTAAAACAAAGAATTCCAAATACACCAATTGTACTTCATGGAGCATCGACTGTTATACCAGAACTTGTTGAACAATGCAACAAATATGGAGCAGATATTCCAGGAGCAAAAGGAGTTCCAGACGATATACTTCATACAGCATCCGTATCAGGGGTATCTAAAATCAATGTTGATACAGACTTAAGATTAGCTATGACAGCAGGAATTAGAAAAGTATTTGTCGAAGAGCCTTCTAGCTTTGACCCACGTAAATATTTAACACCAGCAAGAGAATTAATTAAAAATACCGTACAACATAAAATAAGAGATGTATTTGGTTCATCTAATAAAGCTTAAGGGGACAGATTCATATGAAAAAGAAAGTAATTTTTGTAATCATATTAGTTATATTATTTTTAATATTAATTGGAATTTATAATATATCCAACCATCAAGAAAATAGACCTACTAACCAAGTTAATCAAGAAAATGTATCACAAAACGAACACGAAAGTGTAGAAGAAAATGGCGAAGAAACAAATATACAAAATGTGGAAAATGGTACGAATTTAAACCAAAGTACCAATTCTACAACAACCGAAACCGGAGCCAACACATCTACAACTACCGATATAAATACCAATCAAGATACAGAAAAAACGATCGTAAACCAAGTTTCGCCAAGTGGATTTATGGGAAGTTCCTTATATAGAGTAATCTTATATTCTAATGGAGAAGTATATTTACAAACTTTTGATGGAAATGGCTATGAACAAGGAAATATTATATCACAAGAATTAATCGCCAAAAATGCTAACTCAATAAAAGCCGCAGAAGATGAAGAACATTATGGAGAAGTAATCATCCAAGGTGGAGAGGCAGTAAATCGAGAGATGGGTTGGATTAGTTTTGAATAATTTTTTTCTCATTGGGGACAGACCCTTTCGCATTGGGGACAGACCCTTTTGCAAAAGGGTCTGTCCCCAATGCGAAAGGGTCTGTCCCCAATGAGAAAAAAATCAATAATTTCCTTTTAAAGCAATAGCTATTTTTCTTTCGGCATCTTTTTTAGCGATATCAGCACGTTTATCATATAATTTTTTTCCTTTTCCAATACCAAGTTCAACTTTTACATAACTTCCTTTAAAATAGAGAGAAATAGGAACTAAAGAGTAGCCTTTTGTTTGAACTTTTCCAATCAACTTATTAATTTCAGATCTGTTAAGTAAAAGCTTTCTATCTCTTAAAGGGTCTTTATTATAGATATTTCCAAATTCATAAGGACTAATGTGCATACCAATTACAAAACATTCTCCATTTTTTATATTGGCAAAAGAATCTTTTAAATTTACTTTTCCTTTTCGGATGGATTTTATTTCAGTTCCTGTTAAAACAATTCCAGCTTCTATTTTTTCGATAATTTCATAATTATGATAAGCATTTGGATTTTTTGCAATTAATTTCGTATTAGGCATAAGATTATCTATATCCTTTCTTTTAAAATATCGATATAAATTATAACATCATAAAATAAAAAAGTCAAAACCATTGCAGAAATGAAGTTTTTGTGGTTTAATAAATAAGAATACAATAGAAAGAAGGATAGAAATGCAGAAGAATATAGCAAAAAATATAATCAAACACATAAAATTAGTTAGTAAGCATAAATGGTTAGTTTTTAAATTTAGCTGTAGGTTAGGCATACCATTTAGAGGTTTTATGCACGATTGGTCCAAATTTTCTTGGGAAGAATTCTTCGAGAGTGTCAAATATTACAATGGTTCTAAATCGCCAATTGTCGAATGTAGAAGAGATAAGGGATATTCTAAAGCATGGTTACATCATAAAGGAAGAAATAAACATCATGATGTCTATTGGGTAGACTTAACAGCTCCAGAAGTTGCCCCAGTTATACCATACAAATATGTGGTGGAAATGTTATGTGATAAATTATCATCCAGTATCATTTATAATGGAAAAAATTGGACTCAACGTTCCCAATATGATTATTGGCAAAAAGAAAAAAACAAAACGATTATCCATCCGAAAATAGAAAATTTTTTAACACAAGTATTTACACAAGTAAAAGATTATGGTATAGATAAAACCATTACAAAACAAAATATAAAAAATCTATATAAAAAATGTTGCCTAGATGATAAAACAAAGTACAAATACGAATTTCATGGAGAATGGAAAAAAATTGATTAAAGAAAGGAAAAAGATTATGAAAGATGAAAAAAAAGCCACCAGGCAAAGTTACGGAGAAACGCTAGAAAAATTAGGAGAAAGCTATCAAGACATAGTAGTATTAGATGCAGATTTAGCAACTGCTACAAAAACCATTTTGTTTGCTAAAAAATTCCCAGAAAGATTTTTCGATATGGGAATTGCAGAGGCTAATATGATGAGCACAGCAGCAGGAATGGCGACCACAGGAAAAGTACCGTTTGCCAGCACATTTGCTGTATTTGCAGCAGGAAGAAGCTATGACCAAATTAGAAATAGTATTTGTTATCCAAATTTAAATGTAAAAATTTGCAGTACTCATGCTGGAATAACTGTCGGAGAAGATGGAGCAACTCATCAAATGTTAGAAGATATTGCTATGATGAGAACATTACCAAATATGACAGTACTTAGCCCAGCAGATGATACGGAAACAAAATGGGCAATTGAAGAAGCATATAAAATAAAAGGACCAGTATATGTAAGGCTATCAAGACTTGCTACACCAATTATCTATGAAGAAGGTCAAAAATTTGAATTGGTAAAGATGATTCAAATCGGAGAGGGCACAGATGCAACTATTTTTGCAACTGGAGATGTAGTTTGCGAAGCCCTAAAAGCACAAGAAGAATTAGAAAAAAGAGGAATTCATATTAGAGTAATTGATGTGCATACCATCAAACCAATTGATGAAGAAATGATTATAAAATGTGCCAAAGAAACCAAAAGATTAATTTCAATTGAAGACCATAGTGTAATTGGAGGTCTTGGTTCTGCCATTGCAGAGGTGTTAACAAGTAAGTATCCTGCTAAATTAGAAAGAATGGGAATGAATGATGAATTCGGTAGGTCTGGAAAAGCAGAAGAATTATTACACTATTATCACTTAGCTGTAGAGGCAATCACACGCAAGTTAACATAACATTTTGCAAAAGGGACAGACCCTTTCGCGAAAGGGTCTGTCCCCAATGAAAAAAATGAAAGGAGAAATTATGTTAGAATTAAAAAATATTACGAAAGTATATGAAACCTATGATGACAAAGTAGAAGCATTAAAAGGAATTGATTTAAAATTTAGAGATTCTGAATTTGTTTCTATTTTAGGGCAAAGTGGCTGTGGAAAAACAACATTATTAAATATCATGGGAGGATTAGACAGATATACGACAGGGGATTTAATTATTAATGGAAAATCGACAAAGGATTTTAAAGATCGAGATTGGGATGCTTATCGAAATTATTCAGTAGGTTTTATTTTCCAAAATTATAATTTAATTGGACATCAAAGTGTTTTATCAAATGTAGAACTTGCTTTAACGATATCTGGGGTATCCAAAAAAGAAAAGAGAAGTCGTGCGATAAAAGCATTAGAAGAAGTAGGTTTAAAAGACCAAATTCATAAAAAGCCAAACCAATTATCTGGTGGTCAAATGCAAAGAGTGGCAATTGCAAGAGCTTTGGTAAATGACCCAGATATTATTTTGGCTGATGAGCCAACAGGGGCTTTAGATACGAAAACAAGTGAGCAAGTCATGGAAATTTTAAAGAAAATATCAAAAAATAAATTGATTATCATGGTGACTCATAATCCGGATTTAGCAGAAAAATATTCAAGTAGAATTATCAAAATACTAGATGGGAAAATTACAGAAGATTCTAATCCTATTCAAGAAGGAGAAAAAATAGGTACCTCTCAAGAAAAGAAATATGGTAGAACATCGATGAAATTTTTTACAGCTTTTCGCTTAAGTTTAAATAACTTAATGACCAAAAAAACAAGAACTATTCTTACCTCTTTTGCCGGAAGTATTGGAATCATACGGAATAGCTCTAATTTTAGCAATTTCAACAGGAATCCAGAATTATATTGATAAAGTAGAAGAAGATACTTTATCCTCTTATCCACTATCCATAGAAAGTGCAACCATAGATATGTCTAGTATGATGGAAGCGATGATGGGAGAAAACACATCCAATGAAGAAAGAGAAGATGGAAAAGTCTATTCAAGTGACATTATGAATGACATGATAAGCGTATTATCTAATAAAGTAGAAACAAACAATTTAGCAGAATTAAAAACTTATATCGAAGAAACAGATAACGAAATTAAAAATAATGCCAATAGCATAGAATATGGCTATGATTTGACTTTAAATTTATATAAAGAAAATACAGAAAATGGCGTAGTGCAAGTAAATCCAAGCACAGTTTTTGAAACAATGGGAATGGGAAATACAACTTCTAGTTCTACCTCTACCATGGGAGTTTCTGTTGCACAAATGGATGTCTGGACAGAGTTGCTAGATAATGAGGAACTTGTAAAATCTCAATATGATTTGTTAGCTGGACAATGGCCAGAATCTTATAATGAGGTAGTACTAATTGTAGGAGAAAATAACGAAATTAGTGACTATACACTTTATGCGTTAGGTTTAAAAGACCAAGCAGAACTAAAAGAAAAAATGAAAAAAATGCAAAATGGAGAAGAGGTTGAAAAAGAAGAAACAACAACTTACACTTATGATGAATTATTAAATTTATCTTATAAACTGATTCTAAATTCAGACTACTATACCAAAGAAAACGGAATTTGGTTAGATAAATCAGATGATGAAGATTATATGAAAACAAAAGTAAATGAAGCGGAAAGTATAAAAGTTGTTGGAATTATTAGACAAAATGAACAATCGGTTGCTAGTTCACAATCAGGGGTAATTGGTTATACAAAAGATTTAAAAGAATATGTTATAAACAAGTCCAATGAAGCAGAAATTGTAAAAGAGCAAAAAGAAAATCAAGATATCAATGTATTTTCAGGACTAAAATTTCCAACAGATGAAGAAAAAGGAACTTTCAATTATAACTCTTTATCTGATGAACAAAAAATGGCAATGAGTAGGCTTTCTAATGAAGAAATAGCAGCATTAATGCAAGCCTATCAAGAAAACGAAAATGCAAGTTATGAAGGAAATTTGTTAAAACTAGGAGCTGTAAATTTAGAGGAACCATCTAGTATCAATATTTATCCAAAAGATTTTGAGGCAAAAGACAAAATAGCTGGTGCCATAGAAGAATATAATCAAATGC
>CALXRH010000030.1 GCA_944390625.1 uncultured Clostridia bacterium | reverse complement strand
CGATGAATGAATATGAACTAGAAAATGCTTTCCAAGAAAGTATTAAAAAAATAAAAATAGCTTAACCTGTACTATATTAAAGTAATGGAGCACATCCCAATAATTGTCCTTGTTGGTAGTGCTCCTTGTATAAACCTTTATATCCAGCATTATGAAATTTATCAAAATTTTTAACGCCTGCATTTTTTGCTGTTTGATTTAGTGAATAATTTCCTTTTCTTGTTAAATTTCTTTGATAAAATCTTTTTTCATCTTCAGTTAACATACTATATTCTTTTTCACTAATTTCTTGTTTTCTAGTTTGAATTGCAAAATATGTTTGTGCAAGTGCAATTACTTTCTTTCTAGTATCTCCATTTTGTGCTATTAAATAGCAAGCATAACGTGTTAATTGGTAATCTTTGATTACAACTTCTGCATTATTAGCACGTTTTGACAACTTGTCGACGTCGACAAAATGTTCAAACACACTAATATCACTGTTTTTACAAGATTCTTTTGCTTTGTTTATTACATTTTCAAATTTTCTCCATTCCTTATAATTTAAAACAATTTGTAATTCTCTGGCATTCCAATATTCTATTCCATTTTCATCAATATGCTTTATATCTTCAAAAGTTTGATTTGTATAATTTTCTTTTTTATCTAGTTCATTCATTTTAAATCATCTCCATTTCTTACTATTTGATATTTTATTACAATTTCAAGTGAATCGCAATGCATCTACGAAAATTTGTTTTCGGATTAGCTAGATTTTTTATTGATTTTCAATCTTGTTTTATTCGCAACAACTAGCTGATGTTGTGGAGATATAACAAAATTTCTATGAGTATCTGGAAAAAATTTACTCATAAAAAATACACCTCCAAATGTTAACTTTTTTGTCTAACATTTGGGGTGCACTTCATTATAGAGGGTTCAACAAAAACTCGTCTTGGTGGAGGTGAGGAGAGTCGAACTCCTGTCCACGATACTTTCCACATAAACTTCTCCGAGTGCAGTTTGCTGTTTTTATTCCTTTAAACTACGCAAGCAAACGTGCTTAGTTTAAAGTTAGCTTCTTTATACCCTCTATTACCAAAGCACTTAATAGATTCGTTTCCTACTAATGATAACACCTTTATTTTATGCGTAGGAACATAAAACAAGGCGTCGCTGCAATTAGGCAGCGTATGCTAATTCTTCATTATCAGCGTTTATATTTATTTTCGCTTTTTTATAGTGGCCGAAGCGACCATCCACTACTCGCTATTTATCCTTCTGGTACCGTGTCGAAACCATTACACCCCCATGTGCTTTTTTATTATACTATATTTTTTCGTTATTTTCAACCAGTTGCTATGACAAGTGCAATTAGCGTAATTCCTTTCTTACTTTTTATATCTTTCGTTAAAATCATATGTAAAAAACTCCCTTCTTACTATATATTTTAAATTTGCTATATCTCCCATTTTCCTCTATTGTCGACCACTTTAAGGGTCATCCTGTAAATATTTTATCATACTAATTGTTTGTATTCAATATTTTCTTCTATTTGTAACACAAATGTAATATTTTTGTCATTTTTTAAAATTAATTTTTCAGGAGTTGTCATTGTATTTAATGATTAAAAACCATTATCTAGTAACTTCAAATAGGAACCAAAAAGACCTGGTCCCAATGGCTCTAAACCATTGGGACCAGATCTTTTTTGATTCCTATTTTCTAGCAAATTTTCTCTCTATTTCATATTTTGACATTTTAATTACAGTTGGCCTTCCATGTGGGCAAGTAAATGGATTTGGTAATTCTAAAAGTTTATTCATTAAACTTTCTACTTCTTCTTTGGTAAGTTCCATATTCGCTTTTACTGCCGCCTTACAAGCTACTGTTGCAATAAATTTTTCTTCTTTTTCTTGTTTGGCAGTTCTTGCTACTGTGTTGATTTCATCTAAGGTTTCTTTAAATAACTCTTGGGTATCTAGGTCGATACATACATCTGGAACGCCGGATAACTTTACTGTATTTTCTCCAAATTCTTCTACCATAAAACCTGCTTTTCTAAATAAATCAAAATTATCTCTTGCTATATCCATTTCTTTATGGGTTAAGGTAATGATATCTGGTAATAATAGTAATTGTGATGCTTTTTCTCCTTCGGCATAGAAGTTCTTTTTTACTTTTTCATACATAATCCTTTCATGTGCTGCGTGTTGATCCATAATGTATAGTTCATTTCCTATTTCTAAAATAATATAGGTATTAAAGGCAATTCCTATCAATTTATAGGTTAGTTTTTGATATTCTGCATTTTCTTCAAACATCGATACATTACTATCTTCCATGTTTTCGTCTATGGTATAAAAGGTTTCGTCGTTGCTTTGCGTTTTTTCTTCTTGTTTTCTTCCACCATATGGCTCTTTTCCAAATAATTGTTTATACATTTCTTCAAAGGACAATATTTTTTCTTTTGTCTCTTGCAAAGGTTCTTTTTCTTGTTTTGGCTCTGTTGGTATATCATTTTCTTCTACGATTTCTTTTTGGTTGTTTTCCTCTTCTGATGGATTGGTTTGGCTTTCTTCTATTGTATCTTCTGTGCTTGAGTCTTTGGTTTCTTCCCCATCAAAAACAATTGGTATGAAAGTTTCTTCCTCTACCTTTTCTCTTGTAAGATTTTGGGTTTTATCTTCTAAATCTTCTTCTTTTGGCATTTGAAGGGTTTTATCTTCTAAATTTTCCTCTTTTGGCATTTGAAGGGTTTCTTCTTTTTCTAAATCTGGTTTTGCTTCTTGCTCGATTGCTGGTGTAATAATTTCATTGTATTTTTTTTCCATTTCTTTATAGGTATCGGTTAATTGTAAGTTTGGATTTTGTTTTACCTCATTTTTTAGCTCTTCTTGCAATAACTTTAATTTTTCAAAAACTTCTTGATTGGATGTTATAATTGGGTTTTCTAAGATTGGCGTTACTTTTGTTTCTTCTCTTTGATTTTGTCTACTATTGAATATGTCTTCAACAATATTTCCAGTTTGCTTTAAATTTTCATTTCGTGTTGTATAAGTTTCTTGTGCTTTTTCTTCAATGTTTTGAATTTTGAATGCATCTTTGGAAGCTTCTTTTACCATTCCTGTTTTTTCTCTGTCTGACATAAATCCTGCCTTTAGTAAAGTATCTTTTATGGCATGAAACATCGCTTTAAAGGCTATGTTCTCATCGGCAAACCTAACTTCTAACTTAGCTGGATGAACATTAACATCTACTTTAGATGGTGGCATTTCGATATCTAAAACTAAAAAGGCAAATTTTCCAATTGGTAACATTCCTTTAAATGCTTGTTCTACTGCTGAGGATAGGGTTTTGTCTTTGATGTATCTTTGGTTGACAAAAAATATTTGATTCGAACGATTGGACCTTGCAATATCTGGTTTTCCAATTACACCTTTGATTTTCATATATTCATATTCATAATCAACATCCATAATATTACTTGCTACTTCTTTTCCAAATATACTATAGATAACATTTGCTAAATTTCCACTTCCGTTTGTTTGAAGTACGGTTTTTCCGGTACTAATTAATTTAATTGCTATTTCCGGATGAACTAATGCAATCCTGGTTACCACATCTTCGATGTAACCTGATTCGGTAAAATCTTTTTTTAGGAATTTATAGCGTACTGGTGTATTGAAAAATAGGTTTCTTACCGTAATCGTTGTTCCTTGCGAACAGCCTATTTCATCAAAAGATAAAACATTTCCTCCTTCTACTACAATTCTGCTTCCTACTTCATCATTTTGGGTTTTACTTACTAGTTCAACATTACTGATTGCTGCAATACTGGCTAATGCCTCTCCTCGAAACCCCATAGATTTTATTTCATCTAAATCTTCTGCGGAACGAATTTTACTGGTTGCATGACGTTCAAATGCTAGTTCTATATCGTCTTTTGCAATTCCTTTACCATTATCGGTAATTCTGATAAAAGAAATTCCACCATTTTTTATTTCTACTGTTATATGTGTTGCCCCTGCATCAATTGAGTTTTCTACCATTTCTTTTATGACTGATGCTGGTCTTTCTATTACTTCTCCTGCTGCTATTTTATTAATTGTTAAATCATCTAATAATACTATGTTTCCCATATATTTTCATCCTTTCAGTTTTCTAGAACTATTACCTTATGTTTTTTACTTTTTGGTTGCCATTTTTTAGAAATTATATCATTAAAAATTTACGTTTTCAACTATTGTAACACATTTTTTTTTGATTCATATGATATAGCATACGAAAGATAATCGAAAGACAAAAAAGCTAAAAAATTTTTAAGTAAGGAGGTTTTTGCTATGTGCTGTAATAATGATATTCTTTGGTTCATTATTCTTTTCTTACTCCTTTTCTGCGGCGGATGTGGAAACAGATGCTGTGAAAATAACTGTAATTCCCAATCAAACTGCTGCTGATACTTAAATTTTTTTAAAATTAGAAAGGTGGTGAAAGGTTATGCCAGAAAATAGAGGCGGATGCGGTTGCGGATTCGGATTTGGAGATGACTGCTGCTGGATTATTATTCTTATCATTTTAATATGCTGCTGTTGTGGTGGAAATAGAGGTGGATGTTGCTAATCTAACCTAGATTTTTTTGGGGACGCAGTCAAAAAAATATATTTTTTTGACTGCGTCCCCAAAAAAATTTTAAAAAAATATTGTCAAATTCGTTTTTTTGTGTTATGATAATTAAGTATTTTTTGATAGGGGTATAGTGTCAATGGTAGCACATCGGTCTCCAAAACCGCCTGTGAGGGTTCGAGTCCTTCTACCCCTGCCAAACATCTTTCTCTTGATAATCATTTTTTCTAAATTTTATTTCTTTAAATTTTTTCTGAATTTCCATAACAACAATTGGCACAATTGAAATTAAAATCGTATACATCCATTGTGTAAAATTTAATGGTCCCAATTCAAATATATTAGCAAAATATGGTACAATCACTACTATAATTTGTAACAATGTTCCTAATACAAAACTTCCAATCAAAAATTTATTTTCCAAAAATCCAGTTTTAAAGATTGATTCCTCTGATTTTACATTAAAACTATGTACCAATTCTAATAATCCTAAGGCTACAAATGCCATCGTTCTTCCAACTGTTAAATCATATAAGCGATTTCCTAAGGAAAAAGCAAATAAAGTTAAGGTTCCTAGCATAACCCCTTCTGTTAATATTTTTTCCCAAAGTCCACCTGCAAATATACTTTCATTGGATTTTCTTGGTTTTCGTTTCATAATTCCTTTTTCTTCTTTTTCTAAACCTAAAGCAATGGCTGGGAAAGAATCGGTAACTAAATTAATCCATAAAAGTTGAATGGCAAGTAAAGGAGATTCCAAGCCAGAAAGTAGCCCTACAAAAATGGTTGTAATTTCTCCAATATTAGTTGCAATTAAAAAGTGGATTGCTTTTTTGATATTGTCAAATATCGTTCTTCCTTGTTTTACTGCTTCTATAATGGTAACAAAGTTGTCATCTGCCAAAATCATGTCTGATGCGTTTTTAGCAACATCAGTTCCACCTTTTCCCATGGCAATTCCGATATCCGCATTTTTTAAAGCTGGGCTATCATTGACGCCATCTCCTGTCATAGCAACAACAGCTCCTCTTTTTTGCCATGCTTTTACAATTCTGACTTTATGTTCTGGGGTCACTCTTGCAAATACAGAATAACTTGGAATATCTCTTTCTAATTGTTTATCGGTTATTTTATCTAATTCGCTTCCTGTAATAGCTTTTTCACCAGAACTTAAGATTCCTAAATCTTTAGCAATGGCCTTTGCTGTTGCGATATGGTCTCCTGTTATCATGACAGTTTTAATTCCTGCTTGCTTGCAGGTTCTAACCGCTTCTTTTACGCCCTCTCTTGGTGGGTCAATCATTCCAATTAAACCGACAAATATTAAATTTTCTTCTAAATCTGGTGTCGCCTTTTTTACATATTCTATTTCTTTATATCCTACTGCAATAACTCTTAGCGCCTCATTTGCCATATTTTCATTTTCTGCTTTTATTTTATCTTTTTGCTCCTTAGTTAAGGATAAAACTTTTCCATTTTGATAGATTTTGGTACATTTATTAATTAATATGTCTGGTGCACCTTTGGTTATACTGATAAATCCGTCATTTTGCTTGTGAACCGTTGTCATCATTTTTCTGTTTGACTCAAAAGGTATTTCACAAACTCTATTTTTGGTTACATATAAATCATTTTTATTGATATTTTCTTTTAATGCTTTATTTACAATGGCTGCTTCTGTTGGTTCTCCGTTTTACAATCCATTCTCCATTTTCATTTTTTTCCACCAAACAATCTGTGCACATTGAGCCTAATTCTAGTAAAAGTTTTTCATTACTTGAGACGGTTTTTACTACTGTCATTTTATTTTGAGTTAAAGTTCCTGTTTTATCAGAACAAATGACATTACTACTTCCTAAAGTTTCAACTGCTGGTAATTTTCGAATAATTGCATTTTTCTTTGCCATTCTAGTAACACCAATGGAAAGCATAATGGTAACAATAGCTGGCAAACCTTCTGGAATCGCAGCTACTGCTAGGCCAACTGATGTCATAAACATTTCTACTGGTTCTATTTTTTTGATAATTCCAATAACAAAAATAATGGCACAAATTACTAAACATACTATTCCTAATACTTTTCCTACTTCTCCAAGCTTTTTTTGAATTGGGGTTTCTGGTGCTTCATTTTCGGTAATCATATTGGCAATTTTTCCAAGTTTGGTCGTCATTCCTGTCTCTGTTACAATTGCTTTTCCATGTCCACTTACTACAATACTTGCCATAAAAGCCATGTTCTTCATATCCCCTAGCGGTAAATCTTGTTTATAAATTTCTTCTTTTACTTTGGCTACTGGCTCTGTTTCTCCTGTTAGGCTGGATTCTTCTATTTTTAAGTTAAAACATTCGATAATTCTACAATCTGCTGGTACATAATTTCCATCAGACAATTCAATGATATCTCCTGGTACTAACTCTTCTGCTAAAATTTCTTCTTGCTTACCATTTCGAATTACTTTAGCAACTTGAGGTGTTAGTTTTTTTAAGCTTTCTATGGATTTTTCGGCTCTGGTTTCTTGAACTAGTCCCATTATGGCATTTAAAACAACAATAGCAATAATGATAATAGAATCAATATAATCATTTTCGCCTTGCATATAGGAAACTCCTGCTGATACAATGGATGCAATAATTAGAATAATAATCATAAAATCATTGAATTGTTTGATAAATCGGATAAATAGACTTTCTTTTTTCTTTTCGTTTAATTTGTTTATGCCATATTTTTCTTTTCGTAAATTAATTTCTTCTTCTGCTAGTCCTTTTTTTATGCTGGTTTTTAACTCTCTTTCTACTTCGCTTACACTTTTGGTATGCCACATAAAATCAACTCCCTTTTTTGTTTTTTAGGACTTCTTTTGATTTTCTTTTGTCCTATTTTTATATATGTTGGAAAATTGATTTTTATTCTTACTTTTTTTCATTGGGGACAGAACTTTTCAAATTTGGGAAAGGTCATTTAGCAAAAGGGACAGACCCTTTCGTGAAAGGGTCTGTTCCTTTTGCGTAATGACATAAAAAAAAAAAAAAAAATTATTGGACTAACTTTTTGATTTCTTCATCATTTTTTAGCCTTTCACTCAAATAATGGATGGCCTCTTTATTTTGCAAAACCGCCATTTTTGCAATTTCTACATCATCTCTTAATCGAAAACTAGCATATTTTATAATAATTCCCTTATTCGATACAGCTGCTTTTACTACATCAAAGTCATCTCTTAATTCTTCACTTGCAAAATATAATGTCTGCCCATAAGTTTTCACACTTTCTAAAATTACTTCTTTATCATTTTTCAATCTTTCAGAAGCATAACAAGCTGTCCAAGGAGCCGATTTTATGGAAAGTAACATTAAATCCTTATTGTCTTTTAATGCATCACTTGCAAATTCCATTGCTTCTCCATCATTTTCTAAGGCTTTTTTTACCACTTCTTCATCGTTTCTTAATCTATCTGACGCCCATTCTAAAAGTTTTCCTTGCTTGGCTACTGCATTTAATACATATTCTTTATTATCCTGATTTGCTTTTATCTCTGTAATTTCTTTTGCTTCCATTTTATCATCTTCTTTCTAGGTCCCAATGGCTCCCCTTACTTATCATAGATATCTTTATAAATTTCATAATCTCTTAAAATTTTTCTAACATAATTATTGGTTTCCGTAAAAGGTACATTTTCGATGTCTGTTCCATCTGCTTTTAAAGTACCCTCTTCAATCCAACCATCTACATTTCCACTTCCAGCATTGTAGGCGGCTAAGGCTAAATTAATATTCTCGTATTTTTGGGTTAGCATAGAAATATAATTGGTGCCTAAATGAATATTGATATCTGGTTCTAAGATATTTTCCTCATTTAAATCAATATCTAATCTGCCAGCAATTTCTTCTGCTGTCGAATACATAAGTTGCATCAACCCTTGGGCACCTTTATTAGATACTGCATCTTCATCAAAATTGCTTTCCGCTTTTATGATAGCAAAAATTAGGTATTTATCTACCTGATATTCATCGGCATATTTTTCTACATATTCGGAATAATCTAATTTATAAATTCTCATTAGCAGTTGATTTTTAATATCTTCAAAATTAATGTATTTTATAATAAATAATACAATTGCTACCAATATTGCTAATAGGATTAATCTTTTCAGTAGTTTTGTCAATTTTTTCTCCCTTCTTTTTTTCATTGGGGACAGACCCTTTCGCAAAAGGGTCTGTCCCCAATGAAAAATGTTATGTTTACTTGCAGTCATACCATGTTGGGGCTTCTGCTATTTCGGCAACAAGTGGTACCTTTAAAGTTGCTGCTGATTCCATGCTTTGTTTTAAGATTTGTTTGATTTGCTCTTTTTCTTCTTGTGGTGCTTCTATCATCATTTCGTCATGGACTTGTAAAACAATTTTGGATTTTAGGTTTTGTTTTTTTATTTGGGTATAGACTTTTATCATAGCTATTTTCATGATGTCTGCTGCGGTTCCTTGGATCGGGGTATTCATGGCTGCTCTTTTTCCAAATTCTCTTACCATGTAGTTATTCGATGCTAGTTCTTTGATGTATCTTCTTCTGCCAAACATAGTGGAAGCATAGCCTTTGGTTTTGGCAATTTCAACTACTTCTTCCATGTATTGCTTGACTCCAGAATATTCTTCTAGGTATTGTTCGATATAGGATTTTGCCGCTTTTTTACTTATGCCAAGTTGTTCGGCTAAACCAAAGTCACTGATTCCATAAACAATTCCGAAGTTAACAGCTTTGGCACTACTTCTTTCTTCTTTTGTTATTTCTTCGATCGGTTTATGAAGCACTTTGGAAGCTGCTTGTTTGTGAATGTCTTCTCCATGAACAAATGCTTCTATCATGTGTTTGTCTTTTGACATATGGGCTAATACTCTTAGTTCGATTTGAGAGTAATCTGCATCGATATAGACTTTTCCTTCTTCTGGCGTGAATACTTTTCTTAATTGTTTTCCTAGTTCGATTCTGGTTGGTATGTTTTGTAAATTTGGTTCTGTTGAACTAATTCTTCCTGTGGCTGTTATGGTTTGGTGGAAAAAGGAATGGATCCTTTTAGTCTTTGGGTTGATATAAGGTCTCATCCCTTCTACATAGGTTGAATTTAGTTTGGTAAGCTGACGATATTCTAAAATTTTTTCTATAATTGGTGATTCGCCTCGCAATTTTTCTAGTACATCTTCTGCTGTGGAATAGCCTTTTTTTGTTTTTTTCTTAGATGGTAAGCCCATTTTTTCAAATAGGATTTCTCCTAGTTGCTTTGGAGAATTGATATTGAATTCTTCTCCTGCTAAGTTATAAATCTCATTAGTTAAATAGTCAATTCCATCTTTTAGGCTTTTTCCATATTCAATCAGTGCCTCTTCTTCTACATGCATGCCATTCCATTGCATGTTGGCTAGCACTTCTACGGTTGGCATATCGATATTGGTAAATAAATCAATGGCTTCGATTTCTTTTAGTTTTTGTGTTAAAAGATTGGATAACTCATAAATATTATAAGCATAAAATGCGGTTTGGTAAAGTACTGTATCTACTCTATTTTCTGTGTTTTCAAACAAAGTAATTTGTTTGGTATCTCCTTGGACTCCATTTTTTTGCAAGTAATCGGTTGTATTTCGGTTTAGGTATTTTTCGATTAGATTGTCGATGGGATATTTTCCTTCTGTGGGGTCTAAAATGTAACTTGCAACTGTTATATCATATTTTAGATTTTGCATAGTAATTCCCATTTGTTTTAAAATAATATAACTATTTCCTAATTCATAGCCTATTTTTTCTATTTTTTCGTTTTCAAAAATCCTTTTTAAAAATGGAACAAATTCGGCATCCTCTCTTGTTAAATAATACACTTCTTTTTCTTCGTAGTCATAGATCGCAATGGATAGAATATCTTTTTTTAGGATGTATTCTTTATTTTGGTTTTCTTCTAGTCCAAAATAGAAAATTATTTTTTGTAGTTTGGTTACTTTTTCTTCTACTTCTTGTATAGAAATATCCCTATTGATTTTAAATAGATTTTCCATATCTTCTTGTTTGGTATCTACATTTTTTCCTTCTCCTAAGTTAAATCTTTCAATAAATCTTTTAAAATTCCATTCTTGAAATAGTGCTAATACTTTTTGTTTATCCCATTCTTCTACCTTTAGTATTTCTAGTGTATCACTTAATGGTACATGGACATCAATTTCTCCTAGTTTTTTGGAAAGATAGGCCATTTCTTTGTTTTCGATAATGGCTTCTTTTTGTTTTCCTTTTAGGTCATCGTTTCCTTCTTCTATTTGTTGGTATAAATTTTCAATGGTACCATATTTTTTAATAAGATTAATGGCTGTTTTAGGGCCAATTCCTGGAACGCCTGGAATGTTGTCAGAAGTATCGCCTTGCAAGCCTTTTACTTCAATTAGGGCTTTTGGCTCTAGGCCATATTCTTCGATTATTTTTTGACGATTATATTCTTCTGTTTCGGTTTTTCCTTGTTTGGTTCTTGGAATGCGAATTGTAACTTTATCGGTTGCTAGTTGAAAAGTATCTCGATCTCCCGAAAGAATGGTTACATCTAGTCCTTGTTCTTCTCCATATTTACTTAAAGTTCCTAATATATCGTCTCCTTCATAGCCTTCTTTTTCGACAATATCAATATTCATGGCTTTTAAAATTTCTTTTATCATAGGCATTTGCTGAGCCAGTTCTTCTGGCATGCCATGGCGGTTGGCTTTATAGCCTTCATAGAGTTCATGTCTTGCCGTTTTGGCTTTTAGGTCGAATGAAACGGCGATATAATCTGGCTCTAATTCTTCTAAGTTTTTAAATAAAATGGCTAAAAATCCGTATACAGCATTTGTGTATTTTCCATCTTTTGTACTTAACATTTTACTTCCCATAATTCCGTAAAATGCTCGATTCATGATACTGTTTCCATCGATTAATAATAATCTTTTCATAATATTATCCTTCCTTTTTTGTTAATACAACAAAATCATCTATATATACTTTATCCCATAAATCTTGCTCTACATCTATTTCATCACCTTTTTTCATAACATAGGCTGCATCTTCTTGGGAGTTAATATTTTCTGGTATATAAAAATAATATCTTCCAAAGGATTCGACACTATCAAATGTTTTTTCACCATTTTGATAGGTTACAGTATCTGCAAATTCTTTTGGGTTGATTTGATTATAAAAACAGATGTATATATAAGGCTCTTTAAAGCTATATTCAAAATAGATTTTATCTACCGCTAAAGTGTCTACATATTTTATCACATTTTCTACATCACCTTGAAAGGTACGATAATTGTTCCAATCTGTTGTATAATAGGTTATTTGAAAACTGATAAATAAGCTAATGTAAAGAATTGGAAATGCAATTTTCGATAACTGTATTTTTTCCAATGTTTTTGTGATTCCTAAAATGGTATAATAGATCATTGGAAAAATAATGATATTGATGCGATTGATATTTGGTTCTACGACAAATAGCAACAAAAATGCTGTTATAAACCAAAGATTCCATATCCATTTACTACTTCCTTTTTGTTTGAAATTTAAATACATTCCCAATAAAGTAAATGGCAAAGAGATAACATAGGTAATTCCATAGGGTGAAATCGCATTCCATGGTAAGGTATCATTTTGTGTAATTAATATTTTCATAGCCCCAATAAAATTTGTTAAACTATTTTGTATTAAATTTCCTTGAAATAGACTAGATAGCTCTTCATATCTGTTTTCCGCTAGAACCGGTATGGTAAAGAAAATTTGAATTGGTTCTAAATGGAATGTATTTAGGATGATACACACAATAATAGGTAGACTTATGATAAATATTGTACCTAACATTCCTATACCATGTTTGATTTTTATTTCCTTTTTATAAAGTAAATACAACAGTAAAATCCCTACAAATATCGGTAAAAAGAAGTAAGATGTTCCATAAGCATAGGAACATAACCCCAGTAAAATTGCGGCAAAATATATGTTTTTTACTTTTTTGTTTTTTAAGTATTTTAGGATAAAATATACCCCATATAAAACCATATCTGGGAATATATTTGATTCTAGTCCCCACCTTGATTTCATAATATGCCAAGGACATATTGCCAAAAATAGAAGTCCAATGGCTGCTGTTTTTTGGTTGGTTATTTGCTTTAAAATTTTATATAAGACAATTAATGATATACATCCAATTATCGCCATTGGTAATCGAATGGAAAATACACTTAAGCCTAATAACTTAATAAATGGGATTAATAAATAAGTATAAAAGGCATTTTGTCCGCTTCCCCAAGATTCTAAAAACACTGGCATAAAATTGCCATTTCGATCCATGCCATAATTTAAAATGGAATACGCTTCATACCCACTCGAAGCTTCGTCTACATTTAAAGCATTTGGAAAATCTGCAATTCCTAACAGTCTTGTTAGAAATCCTATCACAAAACTAAAATATACCATTAGAATATATTTGTTTTTTACAATAAAATCTTTTCTATTTTTTTCTCTGATCCATTCTTTTTTTAGTATAAAAATCGGTACTATTATACTAATAAGGATCGCTACTACATTGTACATGTTTTTCTCCTATGGTTTATTCATATATATCAAAAATTCCAATTTCTCCTATTTTGCTCATTTCAGATTGTATATATTTTCTTACTTTTTCTGGATTTTGCCAATTTCTATTATAAGCATCATTCATGATTAAAATTTGCGTATTTTGTAAATTTTTTAAGTTTTCGATTTGTCCCTCTTCTCCTTTGTCACCTAAATTTCCTTTTAAAAACATATCATAATTTTTGTGATATTGGTTAATTGGTATGGTATAATACGCTGCTGTTGCATCTAAAATAATTACTTGTTTTTCTTGGTTTTGTATGTAGTCTCCAATTTTTTGAATGGAGGCAATACTTTCTTTACTCATTGGTAAATATTTAAAATGACTTAATTCTAGATTAATATTTTGCTTCTTATAACTGTTGATTCCATAAATAAGACTCACCATAGCCATGATTACCACAAAAGTTTCTAAAAAACATTGTGTGATAATTTCTTCTTTTTTTGGTATTTGTATTTTTTCTGCCCATAGATCAATTAGATACATAAAACTAATTAAAGTAGGAACAATTGCAAGGACGAAATGGGATTCATCTGCAATTGGATAAACCAATACTAAGCTTGCTAGGCTAAAAATGAAAAGAGTAAGCATGTTTGAATCATTTTTTTTCACAAATAGATAACCTAGTATTAGGTTGATCATTGGTAATAAACTTAGTATTCTAATTAATATATTTTTATTTTTGATTAATCTTTCTAAATAAGAGATTTGATTGGAAAATGTAGCAATTCCTAAAATACAATAATCGATAAAATCATAAAAAGCTCCCTTTAGGATTAAATAAGTAACCATTAATAAAACAACAAGTAAAACTCCTAATAATCGGTTTAGAGCACTTTTTATAAATGGTTTGAAATCTTCTTTATTTCGTATAGCGAATATAGAATAGCCAATAGTGGCTAGTGCTATTAGAATACCTGTTGTTTGCTTTAAAGTAATGGCTATTCCTGCGATGATTCCTACTAAAAAATCTTTTTTGAAATTTGCTTTTGGTTTGTTTTTTTCTTTTAGTTCTATATTTAAAATGATAAGTAGGATAAGTAGTGTTGCCCAGTTATAGTCTATGGTGAAATAGTTTTTCATGATAATAGCCAGTATGATTAATGTGATATATTTTAAATATTCTTTTATTTTTAGAGTTGTCATAATTTTGTAAACCATAAATAAAAGAATGGTATCAAGAATAATGGCAAGAATTCTCATAACTAGCATTTCTTTGCCAAAAATTCTTAGAAAAATGGAACATAAGGCTGGTAAAAATGGTCCTTGTATGATGTTGAAATCTCTATAAGGAATTAATCCATTTGCCATGCAATTGGCAAAATTGAAGTTCCACATTTCGTCTAAGTTGTTTACTTCTTTGGGTAATATTTGGCTTGTGATGAATAATAATAAAAGGATAAAAAGTGCTATTTCTTTTTTATTTATCTTTTTTTTCATGTTTCCTTCTTTTCTCTTTTTTATATTTTTTTCTAAATTTTTATATATCATATTTTTGTTGAAATGTCTATAAATTGATTGTAGTTCTCACATAATTTTTTTATGCAATCGTTTTACATACATCAATCCATTTTTTATAGTTCGATACTTTTTCTAATTCCTCTAAACTTAATTTTACAGCACTATTAGAACTACCACAAGCAGGATATATAACTTCAAATCTCTTTAAGGACTCATCTAAATAAATAGCTACATCCTCATTTGCGCCAAATGGACATACTCCACCTACTTTATGTCCTGTTAGTTCTTCTACTTGGTCAAAAGGTATCATTTTTGCTTTTGTGTGAAATTCCGATTTATATTTACTATTATCAATCTTGGAATCTCCTGCTACTACAATTAAAATTGGTTTATCATCGACCAAAAAAGATAAGGTTTTAGCAATTTCTTCTTCTTTGCAATGAATTGCTTTTGCGGCTTCTTCTACCGTTGCAGATGAAACCGAAAATTCCATGATTTTGTTTTCTAACCCACATCTTTGTAAATGTTTTTTTGCATTTTCTAATGACATATTTAGTCCCTCCTTAAAATCGGATCCTTTTTCTTTAAATATTCCATAAATCCTTCTAAACCTTCCTTAATATCCTCATAGGTTTTATCAAAATTTCCCGTATACCATGGATCTGCAATATCTCTTGGATTGTCTGAAAAATCTAATAATTTATAAATTTTCTGTTCTTTGTCATCTCCTACAATTCTTTTAATATTTACCATATTTTGTTCTTCCATAGCAATAATATAGTCAAATATTTCATAGTCTTGTTTGGTAATTCTTCTAGCCGTGTGATTTCCACATTCTATGTTCATTTGTTCTAGTTTATTTCTAGTACCATAGTGCACAGGGTTTCCGATTTCTTCTGTACTTGTTGCAGCAGAATCAATGTAAAATTTTCCTTCTAGACCTTGTTTTTTTACCATATCCTTAAAAATATATTCTGCCATCGGCGACCTGCAAATATTTCCTAAACATACAAATAATACTTTTATCATAATTCACCTTTCTTTTTTATTATTATCTAACAATTTATTCCATTAATCTTCCATAACTTCTATTGACTTTAATGTCAACTCAGATGAAAAATTTGTTAAATTTTCATATTGAACTTTTACATTTTTTCTATCTTCTAATTCTCCTACTATTTTTGTTGTATCTGTAAGGTATGCTTTAACGGCAAATGGAAATTGATACACTGTATCAGAATTTGTATCATCTTCTAAACCATATTTTAAATATAAATATCCCGATTCTACATAACTTTCTCCGATTGTTATCGTAGATGGATATAGGCTACTTCCATTTAATGCTTCTAATTTCATATTATTATAATCACTTGATTTTAAAACAATAATTGCGTTGTCTTTTGTATCAAAATCATTTTCTCCACTATATCCTTTTTTACTTAAATCACCTGAGCAAATTAATAAATCACCTTCCTGAATATAGTCTGTATCATATTCTTTTAATGTGAGATAATCTATGCACTTTTGTTTTTTATCATTAATGTTTGCTCTCGTATATTCTTCCATTTCAAATCCAAATTCACCAAAATGTTGACCATTAAATATATAAATATATCCATTATGGTGTAATTCTACTATTCCTTGAATAACTGTATTTTCAACAATTTCTGTAACTTCATCTTGGTTCGAAACATCGTATATAGCATTTCCTTCTTCATCATAAATAACAGAATACTGATTCAAATTTTCTGTTTCATTTGATTTTTGATTTTTATAAAAAAAAGCTATGCTTAATATTGTTATAGTGAATAATACAACACAAATTATAATAATATTTTTTTTCATTTATCAATCTCCCCTATTTTCATTTAATCATCTATTTTAAAGCAATCCCCCATAGATATATTTTTTATAAAAATAATCACACTGCTCTTCTGTTATATCTCCATCAACAAATGCACTATTTACTGAGCCTTGCAATTCATTTATTAAACAATCTAAATAACTCACTTCATTTTTTATTCCTTCCTTCAATCGTTTTAAATCTTCTTCTAAATATTTAGGAAGGCATTTTTCTAAAATTTCTTCATTATATTCTTTACTCATTATCTATCTTTCTCTCTCTCCATATCTTTCTCAATCTTCTTTTGATACCTATCTTCTTCTGAAAACACACAACCACAATACTTTTGCCTATATAATCCTAATTCTTTAGCTTTGTCTTGTCCCTCTCTAAAACCTACTCTAAAATCTCGATACAAAAATTCTACCTCATACTTTTTTTCCATTTGTTTGGCAACTTCTACTAGAGCTTCGTGATTTTGGTAAGGACTCACTAATAAGGTAGTCGAAAAATGGGTATAGCCATTTTCCTTTGCAAATTTTGCAGTTTGCTCTAATCGAACTGGATAACAATATTTTTTACATCTATTTTCTAAATCGCCGATTACGTTTTTACAAAATTCTTTTAACCCATAATCTTCTTCAAAAATAGCATTTATATTTATACTTTTCGTATATTCTTTTAAACAATCTCTCCTTTGCTTATACTCCATATAAGGATGTATATTTGGATTAAACCAATATACCGTTGGTTCTATTTTTTCAGATCTTAGTTCATCGATACAATATACACTACATGGTGCACAACAGGTATGTAACAATAATTTCATATTTCCTCTTCTTCCTTTTCAATTTTTTCTTGAAGCCAAAAGCATCGGTGCCAAAAGGGCCATTAAGACCCGGTCCTTTTGGTACCCTAAATGCTCATAGGCTGGTGGCAATACAACTCTTCCTTTGGGCGTTCTTGCGATAAAACCAATTTGTAATAAATATGGTTCATAGACATCTTCAATGGTGTCAATTTCTTCCCCTAGTGACGCAGCTAATGCTTCAATTCCTACCGGTCTTCCGCTATATTGTACAATCATCGTAGATAACATTTTTCGGTCGATTTCTTCTAACCCAAGTTCATCAATTTCTAATTGATTTAGTGCATATTTGGCTATTTTTAAATCAATTTTTCCATCTGCTAATACTAAGGCAAAATCTCTTACTCTCCTTAGTAATCGGTTAGCAATTCTAGGTGTGCCTCTTGACCTTCTTGCAATTTCTGTGCAAGATGCTTGGTCAATTTCTACCCCTAGAATTTTGCTCGAACGTTTAATAATGGTACTTAAATCTTTTACCGAATATAATTCTAGTTTTTGTACAATTCCAAATCGGTCTCTTAGTGGTGTTGTTAGGGCTCCTGCTTTGGTTGTGGCTCCGATTAGGGTAAATTTAGGTAAATCCAGTCTAATTGATTTGGCTTCTGCTCCTTTTCCTATGGTTATGTCTAATACAAAATCTTCTAATGCTGGATATAAGCTTTCTTCTACTACTTTACTAAGTCTATGGATTTCGTCAATAAAAAGTACATCAAATTCTTCTAGGCTGGTTAATATTCCTGCTAAGTCTCCTGGCTTTTCAATAGCTGGTCCTGATGTTATTCTTATTTTAGAATGCATTTCGTTTGCTATGATTCCAGATATGGTAGTTTTTCCAAGTCCTGGAGGACCATAAAATAGGCAATGGTCAAGTGGTTCTTTTCTTTTTTTGGCGGCTTCTATATAAATTTTCATGCTTTCTTTGACTTTGGTTTGCCCAATATATTCTTGTAAAGTTTGGGGCCTAAGGGTTGTTTCTATTTTTTCTTCTTGAACATCTGTCAGTTCTGGTCTACTTAAGTTTTGGTTATCCATTCCATTTCACATCCATTTATTTAATATTGTCTATAAAATTTTCAATTATTTTGATTAGTTTTTGATTGTTTTCTTGATATTCTTCTGGTGTAAATTCACTGATTTGTTTTAACGCTTCTGGTAAATCTTCTACATTTTGAAGTCCTATTAAATAGTTTTTTTGATTAAAATCATTGATGATTTGTCTTTGGTGATTATTGACATGTTCGTTAAACTCATGTAGTCTTGGTACTGCAATTACTTTTTTGTGTTTCTTTAATGCCATAGTTATAGAGCCAACGCCTCCATGTGTAATGACGATATTGGCTTCCTCAATTAGATTTTCTAATATTTCTTTTGAAATCATATCAAATATTTTCATTTTATCACTTTTATATTTTGTAAATCCTGCTTGTACCACTACTTTTTCTTGAATAAATCCATGATCGATACACTCTTCTATCTCTTGTAGTAGTCTTGTGAATTCGTTATGTTGTGTTCCTAATAATACTAATATCATTTAAAACTCCTTTTATAACCAAATGGCTTCTTAAAAAATTTTTCCACCATATACTGCTTTGGGATAAAGTTTTAACATTTCTTCCCATTGGACAATAAATAAGTCTGCGATTGGGTAAATAAGTTTTCCCGTTACTGTCTTTTTGTGTATGTTTGCAAATGTTTCTATATAAATAATTTTGCTTCCAAATATTTTGCCGAAATAGCACATTGGTCCTGCTGTATGGGTTCCTGTAGTTACAATAGCTTGAGGACGTATTTTAAAGTATAAGACTATTGTTTTTAAAATTAAATAAAAATAAATAAATAGATATTGGATCAAATGACTTCTTGTCCCATAAGGAAGGTAAGAAAGTCTTTTTCCATATTTTTCTTTTAAATATTCTGTTGTTTTGTCTTTTTCTGTTATTATGTGGTAATCGTATTTTTCAAACAAGGGGCTTAATTGTAATAGTTCGGTCAAATGTCCTCCGGTACTGGATATAAATATTACTTTCTTTTTTTTCATGATTCATCAGCTCTTCCTAATATTATAATTCGATTTTCATCACTTGCATCGGTACAACAAGATAGGGCTATAACTGGTACGTCTACCTCCGAATTTAAAAATGAAATATCATCTTCTGTTGTTATAAATTTAGAGTATATGGTGTATTTTAATTCTGTCCCTTCATAATCTGTGAAGTAAAATTCGTCTCCTACTTCTAAATTTTTATTGTTGGAAAATAGTTTTCCGTTTCTTTTATTGTGTCCTACAAACAGAGTAATTCCTGGTTTACTTAATCCTCCTGTTGTATATAAAAAACAGGGCATCTTTTCCAATTCATCTACTGTTACACTACTATATACTTGAGTGTTAAGTTTGGTTTTCGGTATATATAAAGTACCTATCGGGCTATTTCTATTATAAATTTCTTGTGTTAAAGTCGATGCATCTTTTACTGGTTCCGGCTCCTGTGGCTCCTCTGGTTCTTCTGTTGGTTGCTGTTGCTGTTGTTGTTCTTCTTCCTCTTCTTCAAGAGCAACGACTAATATATTTTCCTCTTCTTCTATCGCTGTTTTTCCTGGTTCTGCATCTAGATTTATTTCTTGCTTTTCCACATTTTTTTGGTTTATTTTTATTAATAATACTGAAATGATAATCAGTAAAATGATTATAAAAATCACGATATATTTTATATATTTTTTCATTTATTTTACCTCATTCTTATTATATAGTAATTTTTATATTATTTCAATGTTTTTTGGTTATTTTTATCCTACTCTTCCCTTTCAATAAAAACTTAACTCTCAAGCTTACTTTTAAAATGTTTCCTCATGCTTTGACTATTTTTCCACATGCTATTTTGGTTCCTGAATTTCCACTCGGTTGGGTTGTAAAATCATCTGGCATATCATGAATAATCACGACTTTTCCCAGTATGTCTTCTATATTAAATTTATTGACTAGTACACTCATATAAGCATACCCATTATTTTCTAATAATGGTGGTAAATCTCCCGCATGGAGTGGGTGTTTGCAATTATCTGGATTATAATGGCTTAAGGCATTTGCAAATTCATCTATCTCATTTCCTGTACTAGATTCTCCTGCATGAATATGAAATCCAAAAAATCTTCCCCTACAATTGCCTTTGGCTGTAGGCAAACCTTCTATTTTTGTAGTTACCAGTATGCCTTTTTTGGTTTCTTTAAAACTTACCATTCCTTTTATTTTTCTATATTCTCTTCCTCCTTTTATTTCTGCTTTTGCACTTTTTCCCATAACAGAAATCATACTTTTTTTCCTCCCTCTTTATTCTTTAAATTCTTCTGCTAACTTTTCAATTGCTTTTGTTTCAATTCTTGATACATAAGAACGTGAAATTCCAAGCATTTTTGCAATTTCTTTTTGTGTTTTTGGTTTTTCTCCTTTTAAACCAAATCTTAATTCTATAATCATTTTTTCCCTATCTTTTAATACTTCTTTTATCTTATGATACATTTTCTTTATTTTCATTTTTATATCTACAATCTCTTCAATGCTTTTGTTATCATTTTCCAACACTTCTTCTAAAGTGATTACATTATCATCTTTGTCTTTTCCGATTGGTTCATTTAAATATACCTCTGCATTCAATTTTTTGGTTGAACGCAAATACATAAGCACTTCATTGTCAATACATCTTGAAACATACGTAGATAATTTAGACCCTTTTTCCACCTTAAAACTATTGACTCCTTTAATTAATCCAATTGTTCCAATGGATAGTAAATCATCTTGATCGATATTTGCATTTGCATATTTTTTACATACATGAACAACTAGTCTTAAATTTTTTTCAATTAGTAAATTACGTGCCTCTTCGTCACCATCTGCAAATTTTTCTAATGCTATTTTCTCTTCTTCTGGTGTTAATGGTTCAGGAAATAAATTTGTTCCTGTAATATATCCGGACAACCAATATTGCTGATTTTAAAAACTCAAAAAGTCCTGTTAAAAAAATGCCTGAAAACATAAAGCACCTCCATTTTTCTATAACCCATTATATGCCTAAGAAAAATAAAAGTGCCTGACCAATTAAAATTGAGCGATTATAAAGGGATCCAAAAGGACCGGGTCTTTTTGGTTTCCCTCTCAATCGCCCCCAATAGTTTCTAAAACATATTTTTTTATTTTCAACATACATTTATTAAAAAGGAGCTGATTTTTTTGAAATATTTTTTTGACTTTCTAAAAGGGATATTAATTGGAGCAGGTGCTATTTTGCCAGGTATCAGTAGTGGTGTTTTATGTGTCATTTTTGGTATCTATGAAAATTTACTGGATTGTGTTCTAAATTTTTTTCAAAATATAAAAGAAAACTTTAAATTTCTTTTTCCAATTGCCTCTGGTGTTATTGTGGGAATTATTCTTTTTGGAAATGTTTTAAAATATCTCTTTTTTGCCTATCCTATCCAAATAAAATTTATTTTTATTGGTCTTATTTTAGGTAGCATACCAGCCCTTCTAAAAGAAAGTACGTTGAAAACTAAGTTTAAGCCATCTTATTTAATTTTTACTTTTCTTTCTCTTTTGCTAGGTATTTTTCTAGTAGTTTTAGAAAGCAAACTCCCAAAATTCACATCCAATGAATATAGTTTTCTATTTTTAGTGTTTTCCGGATTTCTTATGGCTGCAGGTGTCATTATTCCTGGTGTGAGTAATACCTTGATTTTAATGCTTTTAGGAGTCTATGAGTTTTATTTGGATGCTGTTTCTTGTATTTATTTGCCTTTTCTTTTTCCTCTATGTATCGGCTTATTTTTCGGTAGTCTTTTCTTTATGAAAATTACTAAATTTTTGCTTGATAAATTTTATCCGCAAACTTTTTTCACCATTATCGGCTTTACCCTGGGGTCTATATTTGTACTTTACCCACGGTTTTTCTTTTGATTTAACTGGTATTGTTTCTATTTTAAGTTTACTTTTGGGTTTTATTTTAGCACAAACAATTGGGTAGAAGCCAAAGAGACCAGGTCTTTTTGGCGCTTAACCCCAAAAAGACCCGGCCCCTTTGGCTCCTAGTCCAAGGTATCGTCCTGTTCGATCCAGTCTTTTACATACTCGGTTCTATATTCTGTTTTAGTATCTCTCATAACCACTTGGTCAATTCCCGCGTTGATAATCATCCTTTTGCATAAAGTACAAGGATAGTTGTCATTGATATATTCCCCATTTCGTTTATTGATACCTACTAAATATAAACTCGCTCCTATCATATCTCTTCTATTGGCACTTATAATTGCGTTTTGTTCACTATGTACGGACCTGCAAAGCTCAAATCCAGCTCCACTTAATTCTGTTTTTTGTTTTCTTATGCAATATCCTAAGTCTAAGCAATTTTTTCTGCCTCTTGGTGCTCCTGTGTAGCCTGTGGAAATAATTTCGTCATTTTTTACAATGACACTTCCATAGTTATTGCGAAGGCAAGTCCCTCTTTCAGCTATGGTTTCTGCTATGTCTAAATAATAATTTGTTTTATCAACTCTTTCCATGTTTAATTCCTTTCTTTTTTTCATTGGGGACAGACCCTTTTGCGAAAGGGTCTGTCCCCAATGAGAAAAAAATTAACTATTATATTTTAATTCTCCCATTTTTGAAGTTGGCACAAAGCCTGACTCACATTTTATTAAATCTGGTATTCTGTTTATTACACTAGCACAGGTTAGTTCAACCGTTTTTGGTTCTGTTATAACTACTCTTGTGTCTGGTTCTCCGTAGATAGTCCAATCGTTTGTGTCTACATCTTCTTTACTATAAACTTTTCCGATACATTCTGCTTCGATTACAACACCCTCTGCCGTTTGGGCCGTAACAACGGCACTCATTCCGGTTGCATTTCCTGCTTTTATGGTCATATTTAATGTGTTAGAATGGATGTCTTCTTTAGCTACAATTGGCACACATTTTTGTGTCATAGATGTAATGGTAAAGCCAAATTTGTCGGCAAGCCAAGGTACTACATTCCACATATAAGATGGTGTATAGTTTCCACTTTCAATTACTTTTTGTCTTTCTTCATCACTGATTTTGTCTGCTGCTGCTACTTTTTGGTCAAATTCTTCTAAGGTCATTCCTGAACCATGTACTTGTGCAAGAGCGATTCCATAATCCTCTACATTGTAAGAAGAACTACCTTTTATTTTGGTAATTTTGTGGGTTGCTCCAGCTAAGGTATAAATTAGATTTCCCCAAAATACGTCTTGGTAGCCGCTTCCTGTTATGGTACAATGATTTTCTTTGGCTAAAGCGTCTATTTTAGCTGTTAATTTTGGGTTAGATACTTTTGGATAAAATGCTTCTTCACAAGTTGTAATAGCATTAATGCCAAGTTTGGCACATAACAGCAAAGCTTCTTCTAAGTCACTTATTAAACTCATGGTTGTTATAATACATACATCTGGTTTGGTTGTTTTTAGTAATTCTTCGGCTTGTTTTACATCTACTACTGTTACGCCTTTGTTTTCACATCCTATGATTTCGGAAATGTCTTTTCCGATTATATTTGGGTTAATGTCTACTGCCCCTACTATTTCATAGCCTTTGTCTAGTGCATACCTCATGGTGTAGGCACTCATTTTTCCACATCCATATTGAACAATTTTTACTTTTTCCATAAATTTTACCTCCTAAAAATATTCTTCCCCATATTAATTGATTTTAATCGGGCTTTTTAGGTCTTTTCTAAATTGTGTATGTAATTTTTTTATATCACATTCTTGGTAAAAATGCAAATTTCTTGCAGTTTTCTTATTTCTATGATATGATAAACATAATTTTTTAAGAAAGGACTTAAATTTATGGTTTTAGGAATTGTTGCTGAATATAATCCATTTCATAATGGACATTTATATCATCTTTTAAAATCTAAAGAAATCACAAAGGACGATTATGTTGTCGCTGTCATGGGTGGAAATTTCACACAACGTGGTGAATCATCTATTGTAGACAAATGGACCAAAGCAGAAATGGCAATGGCCGGCGGGATTGATTTAGTGATTGAACTTCCTGCTTTATATTCGACCTCTAGCGCCGAAAATTTTGCAGATGGAGCCATTAAAATTTTGGATTCTTTAAAAGTAGTAGACCACCTTTCTTTTGGTAGTGAATGTTCTGAATTAAATAAATTGAATATTATCGCTAATGTTTTGTATGAAGAACCAAAAGATTTTAAAACAATTTTAGCAGAAGAATTGGCAAAAGGTGTTTCTTTTCCAAAAGCTAGAGAAAAGGCTGTAGTGGGTTATTTAAAAGATGTATCTTTCGGAAATATCCTTTCTGAACCAAATAATATTTTAGGTATTGAGTATTTGAAGTCTTTGAAAAAACATCGTTCGAAAATAAAACCAGTTTTAGTTCCCCGCAAGGCTTCTGGGCATTTGAATTTAGATTATACTGGTACCATTAGTAGTGCAAGTGCTATTCGCAATATGATTAAAACAGGTCATACCAAAAATTTAAAAGATGCTTTAACTCCTAGTTCTTATACGATTTTAAAAGAAGAAATTCAGCAAGGCCATTTTATTCGAGATTTTTTGGAATTTGAGAAAATTATTTTTTATTATTTACGTACCATGGATACAGAAAGTATTAAAAAATTAGCAGATGTCTCAGAAGGACTTGAAAATGCTTTGAAAAAAGCTGCTCTTTCTTGTAATAGAATTGATGAATTGGTTGCGATGGTTTCTTCGAAACGTTATACTGGAACACGCATCCAGAGAATTCTTTTGTATGTTCTTTTACATATTACACAAAAAGAAATGGATATTTCTAAAAAGATTATGCCTTATGTTCGTGTTTTGGGATTTAATGATAAGGGAAAACAGATTTTAAGTAAGATTACCGTTAAAAATCCGGATTTGAAAATTGTGACCTCTGTTAAGAAGTTTTTGGATGAAAATAGTAATAAGAATTTGCAAATGTTAATGGAAAAAGATATTTTGGCTACTAATGTTTATACTTTGGGGTATGGACAGGATGGTTTGGGAAATTTGGATTTTACGAAGAGAGTTTTGTGTAGGTAAAAATTTCTCATAGGGGACAGACCCTTTTGCAAAAGGGTCTGTCCCCTATGAGAAATTTTATATGGTGGCTATTCTACTATCTCAAAATCCACCTGTCTTAACATCTTACTTGCATCTTTAACCTTAATTTTAACAATATCTCCAATTTTATAAGTTCTCTTACTTTTTTCGCCAATTAAAAGCTTTCTGTTTTCATCATAAATAAAATACTCATCTCCCATATCACGAAAGCCAACCAAGCCTTCTACCGTATTTTCTAGTTCAACAAACATCCCAAAAGAAGTAATGCTGGAGACAACCCCTTCATATTCCTCTCCAATATGTTTTTCCATAAATTCTGCTTTTTTAATTTTTTCGGCTTCTCTTTCTGCTTTTGTGGCAATCTTTTCTCTCTCCGAAGAATTAATAGCCGCTTGGTTTGCTAAAACTTTATATTTTTCTTTAAATTCATTTCCTACATCATAATCATGGTCTAAATAATACGAAATAATTCGATGAATAAATAAATCTGGATATCTTCGAATTGGTGATGTAAAATGACAATAATATTTGCTTGCAATTCCAAAATGTCCTGCATTTTCATCACTGTATTTGGCAAGTTTTAAGGTTCTAAGTAAAAGATTCGATACCACGCGTTCTTCTTCTTTTCCCTTTACCTCATCTAGTACCATAGCAAATGCTTTTGAGTGTATTTTATCTTTATTAGCCTTTATTTTTAAATCCATATTATATAAAAATTTGTTGGCTTCTTTGATTTTATCGATATCTGGCTCTTCATGAATTCTATAAATAAATGGTGCTTCTAACCAATAAAATTTTTCTGCAATGGTTTCATTGGCTGTTAGCATAAATTGTTCTATGATTTCATTTGAAAAATAGGTTTCATATTTGTGTACATCAATAGCCCAACCATCTTGGTCTAATTCAATCTTGCTTTCTGGTAAGTCTAAATTTAAATATCCTTTTTCCATTCTTCTCTTTTTTAAAATGGTAGCTAACTCACTCATTCGTTCAAAATGAGGAATATAGGGTTCATATTTTTTTAAAATCTCCTCATCTGATTTATCTAAAATTTTTTGAACATCGGTATAACTCATTCTTTCCTTTACTTGAATAATTCCTTTATAAACTTTAGCATCGATTACTTCTCCTTGTGTATTAATTTTCATTGAGCAACTTAAGGTAAATCTGTCTTCCTTCGCATTTAAACTACAAATTCCATTCGAAAGTTCCCTTGGAAGCATTGGTATCACTCTTCCTAACATGTAGATACTGGTACCTCGTAAATACGCTTCTTTATCTAAAAAAGAATCTTGTGGCACATAATGACTTACATCTGCAATATGAACATCTAGTAAGAAATTACCCTCTTCTAATTTTTCTACCCCTACAGCATCATCTAAGTCTTTGGCATCTTCCCCATCAATGGTAAAAATTTCTTTGTCTCTTAGGTCTATTCTATCTTTGATTTGGTTTTCCTCTATTTTTTCCCCTTTTCGTTTAGCTTCTTCCACAACAGCATCTGGAAAAGTCCAAGGTAAGCCATATTCTTTGATTAAAGAAAGCATATCTACTCCCGCTTCATTAGGCCTACCTAAAACTTCTACAATCTTTCCCTCTGCATGCTTATCTCCTTGTGGATATTTGGTAATTTCGACCAATACTTTGTGGTTATTTCTAGCTCTACCCATATTGGATTTTGCAATAAAAATATCGGTTCCAAAGCTTACATCATCTGGCACTACAAAGCCAAAATTTTTATTATATTGAAAGGTTCCTACGATTGTATTTTTTGGATGGGATAAAATCTTAATTA